>CALCBL010000141.1 GCA_937897495.1 uncultured Burkholderiales bacterium | reverse complement strand
TTTCTGTTTTCATCGCCTCGGTCAGTGCATCTACCTTGGCGTTGCTCACTTTGGACAAGTTGAAACTGCCATCGGCACCTTGAGTGCGTGTCATGACCAAAGACTGCAATGAGTATTGCGCATCGTAGGTGGCAACGCCCCAACCCAGCAGGTAAGCGCTAGAGTCGAAGTTTTGGATTTTGGCAATGAAAGGGCCAAAGTTAATGGCGTTGAGTTTGGTCTTGACGCCAATGCGGGCCCACATGTTCACAACGGCTTGGCAAATTTCTTCGTCATTCACGTAGCGATTGTTAGGGCAGTCAAGGGTAAATTCAAAACCACTGGGATAGCCAGCTTCAACCAAAAGCTTTTTAGCACCTTCAACGTCAACAGGTGCCACTTTGTCCATGTCGGCGGTGTAGCCGTTCACGCCAGGGGCGATGATCAGGCTTGCAGGAATAGACAGGCCGCGCATGATGGTGCGTTGAATGGCAACGCGATCAATTGACATGCTCAAAGCTTTGCGAACACGGACATCCTTGAAAGGATTTTTGCCTTTGGGGCCGTACTTCAACTCGTCGCTACCCAGGTCCAAACCAAAGAAAATGGTTCTAACTTCTGGGCCGTCCAACACAGACAATGTGGATGTACTGCGCAGGCGAGCCACGTCTTGCGTGGGCAAGTCAGTGACGGCATCTACGTTGCCAGCCAATAGTGCGGCAATGCGGGTTGGGTCAGATTTGATAGGCGTGTAGATGACGTCAGTCACATTGCCTTGGAGCTTGTCCCACCAGGCTTTGTTGTGCGTCATGACCAGCTTTTGGTCAGGCTGCCATTCTTTAATGACATAAGGGCCTGTGCCGTTGGTATTGTTAGACGCGTGGGTGATTTCTTTGGCTTTGTAGTCTTGAACTTTTTCAGACTTGTTCTTGGTAGCCCATGACCTGCTCATGATCAAGAACGTTGTGAAGTTGTTCATCATGGTGGGGTTGGGCTTGTCCAAAATGACGTCCAAGGTATGGTCGTCAACCTTTTTCATTTCCTTCACGCCAGCCACGTAGATGGCCATCGTGCCTTGAGGCTGACGAATGCGATCGAATGAAAATACGACGTCGTCGGCTGTGAAGTTGGAGCCATCATGGAACTTGACGTTTTTGCGCAAATTGAAACGCACGGTGGTGGGGTTGACGTTGGACCAGCTGGTGGCCAATGAAGGCTCAACTTTGTAATTCTTGTCATAACGCACCAAACCTTCGTAGGCATGGCCCACGATGTTGTTGGTGGTGGCGTGGTTTTGCGAGTGAGGGTCGAGCGTCAAAATGTCGTTTTGCGCAGCCCATTTAAGTTCGGCAGCTTGTGCGCCAGTAAAGCCTAGCAACGAGGCTGATACACCCACAGCCAGCGTCAGCCAGCGTGAGGTTTTGAGGAAGCGTTGGTACATGCTAAATCCTGTCTAAGTTGTGTGACCTTCACATTCTAGGGGAGGGCGGCCCCATGTCGCAAGCGAAATCAGGGTAATTGCCCAGTGAGACAAGGCCGAAATTTTCGGTTTTAATGTGGTTTTTGCAGTCACAGGCTACTCAACCATGAACACGATCTTGTTTCAATCTGCCAATGTGCTCGATGTGGCGTCCTTGCAGATCAAATCGGGCCAAGACGTTTGGGTTGAAAACGGCCTCATCAAGTCGGTCGTTCCCCATCAGCCAGACGTTTTCATTGCATCTGGCACCAAGGTGGTCAAGGCCCAAGGTAAAACCCTGATGCCGGGCTTGATCGACTGCCATGTCCATGTCATTGCCGCGCATTTGAACCTCAATGTCACGGCCAACCAGCCTAACGTGTTTGCCACTTTGCGCGCTCTGCCCATCATGAAGGGCATGCTGATGCGGGGTTTCACCACGGTGCGCGATGCCGGCGGTGGCGACTGGAATTTGGCCGAAGCCACCCGCACCGACATGGTGGAAGGCCCGCGCATTTTTGCCTCGGGCCGTGCGCTGTCGCAAACAGGGGGCCACGGCGATGGCCGTCCGCGCAGCGATGTGATTGAGCCCTGCGGTTGTTCAAGTCGGGTTGGCGCTTTGGCGCGGGTGGTCGACGGTGTTGACAATGTGCGACTGGCGGTGCGCGAAGAAATCATGAAGGGCGCCAATCAAATCAAGATCATGGCCTCAGGCGGCGTGGCCTCGCCCAACGACCCCATCCATTACTTGGGCTATTCAGAAGCTGAAATCAGGGCCATTGTGGAAGAGGCAGATCATGCGGGTACGTATGTCATGGCCCATGCCTATACGTCCAAGGCCATCCAAAGGGCAGTAGCTTTTGGGGTGCGAAGCATTGAGCATGGCAACCTGATCGACGAGGCCACTTCCAATTTCATGGCTGAAAAAAATGCTTTCATGGTGCCCACCTTGATCACTTACGAAGCCTTGGCCAATGAAGGCGCCAGCCTAGGGCTGCCTGCTGTGTCTGTGGCCAAAATTGAAACAGTTCGCAGTCAAGGCCAAAAGGCTTTGGAAATTCTGGCCAAGGCGGGCGTGAAAATGGCCTTGGGCACCGATTTATTAGGCGAGTCACACCGCCATCAGTCTGAAGAGTTGCGCATTCGTGCCAGTATTTTGGGCAATGGCGCAGCCTTGCAACAAGCCACGGTGAATGCTGCTGAATTGTTGAACATGGCGGGACAACTGGGCGTGGTCAAAGCGGGCGCCATCGCCGATTTGCTGCTGGTCAATGGCAACCCGCTGACGGATATTTCTTGTTTGTTGGGCCAAGGCGATCACATTGAAGTGATTGTCAAAGACGGCAAGTTGTACAAGCACTGAGTGCTTTTTTGTAGGGCGCTTCAGGTATAGCGTTTGTTGCGCAAATTGTTTTTCATTTCGCGCAAAGCAGGTTGCAAGGTCTCACCAATGCGCAGCGCCACGGTGGTGGCCAAAATGTCAATGATCAACAAATGCATCAGCCTTGAGACCATGGGGCTGTAGCGGTCGTAGCTTTCTGGATGGTCTGCCGTCAAATGAATTTGACCTGATGTAGCCAAGGGCGAGCCACTGGCCGTGATCACGATGGTGGTGGCGCCGCGCTTTTTTGCAATGTCGCAAGCGTCCATCAAATCGCGCGTGCGGCCTGAGTTGGAAATCACCACCACGCAATCGCCTTGTCCCAGCATGGAGGCGCTCATCACTTGCATGTGGCCGTCGCTGTAGGCAATGGTGTTCATGCCTAAGCGAAAAAATTTGTGCTGTGCATCTTGGGCCACGATACCGGAGTTGCCCACACCGTAAAACTCAATGCGCTTGCCTGTGCTGTGGGTCTGGGCCAAGGCCTGAACGGCTTGGTCTAGCGCAGAGGCAGAGGCGTCGTTGCGGTATTTCAAAAATGCCGCCACTGTGTTGTCGATCACCTTCACCATCACGTCGGTGGTTTTGTCGTCGGCGTCCACGCTGCGGTGAATGAAGGGCACGCCTTCGCTCACACTGCCAGCCAGTTTGAGTTTGAAATCAGACAGGCCGTCATAACCCACGCTTCTGCAAAATCGCACCACGGTGGGTTTGCTCACATGTGCACGGTCTGCCAGTTGCGTCACCGGTAAATTGGCAAAAGCACGCGGGTCTTGCAAGACCAATTTGCCAACGCGTTGTTCGGCTGGGGCCAAGGAAGGCAGTGAAGCTTTGATGCGGTCAAGCATGGTTTAAATTTCCTCTGACCAACAAAATCCGTCACGTGCAATCATGGCGCTTGAAGCACTGGGGCCCCAAGTGCCTGCGGCGTAATGACGGGGTCCTTGTGTGTCTGCAGCCCAATGCTGAAGAATGGGCTCAACCCAGCGCCAAGCTTCTTCTTGCTCGTCACTTCGAACAAATAAATTCAAACGGCCATCGAGGACATCTAGCAGCAATCGCTCGTAAGCACCCACGCGCTCACTGCCAAAACGTTTGTCAAAATCGAGATCAAGGTGAACCGGACTGAGCTGCGCCGATGCTTGCTTGCCATTTTGAAGGCGTTTGTTTTGCCCCTCGGCAAAAAGATGCAATGCCAAACCGTCTTTGGGCTGCAAATGAATGATGAGTTTGTTAACGCCGCCAGAGGGTGCTTGAAAAATGGCATGCGGTGTGGGTCGAAAATTAATTTCAATGTAGCCTTCGCGCGATGCCAAGCGTTTTCCCGTTCGAATGTAGAAGGGCACACCGGCCCAACGCCAGTTGGCAATTTCAGTTCGCAATGCGACAAAAGTTTCGGTGCTGCTGTTGGCGTTGACACCGGTTTCTTCGTTGTAACCAAGAACGGCGTGGCCATTCAAATTGCCTGAACTGTATTGGCCGCGTACCACGTGTTGGTTGAGGGTTTCAGGGGTCCAGGGCTTAAGGGCGCGCAGCACTTTGAGCTTCTCATCGCGAATGGCATCGGCATGCGCATTGATGGGCGGCTCCATGGCAATGGCGCACAACAATTGCAGTGCATGGTTTTGCACCATGTCGCGCAGTGCGCCGGTTTTTTCATAAAACGCACCGCGTTTTTCAACGCCGAGTTCTTCTGCAATCGTGATCTGAATGTTGGCAATGTGTTCACGGCGCCAAAGCGGTTCGAACAAAGCATTGCCAAAGCGCAAGGCAAACAGGTTTTGCACTGAAGGCTTGCCCAAGTAATGGTCGATCCTAAAAATCTGATCTTCACCAAAAACTTGGCGGACACTTTGGTTGATGGCCTTGTTGGACTTGAGGTCGTGGCCCAAGGGTTTTTCCAACACGATGCGTGTTTTGGGCGTGTTCAGTTTGGCGATGGCGAGTTGCTCGCAGACCGTGTTGAACAGGCTGGGGGCCGTAGCCAAGTACATCACCACGTGCTCTGTTTCGCGTTCGGCCAATCGTGCCGCCAGTTTGGCGTAATCGTCTGGATTGGACAAATCTACGCGCTCGTAGCAAAGCATGGCCTTGAACCGTGCAAATTCTTCATCATTGGGACGTTTGGCACCCTCGACCTGCTCAAAACGCGATTGGATGAGCGTGCGGTATTGCTCATCTGTCATGCTGTCGCGGGCAACGCCAATGATTCGGCCGCCCTCGGGCAGTGTGCCGTGGCGGAATGCTTGAAACAGGGCGGGCATCAATTTGCGCCAAACCAAGTCGCCGGTGCCGCCAAAAAAGACCAAATCAAAAGACATGTTCATTTGTTACATAAAAATGAGTTTGTAATGTAACTTTGTTTCATCGATAATTCAAGGATTGAATTAATTTAATTGCCATGAACCAACTCGACGCGCTCAAATCACACACCACCGTTGTGGCAGACACTGGTGACTTCAAACAATTGGCTCAGTTCCAACCCCAAGACGCGACCACCAACCCGTCGCTCATCTTGAAGGCTGTTCAAAAACCCGAATACGCACCTTTACTTTCTGAGTCAGTTGATGCGCACAAAGGGCAGCCTTTGGATGTGGTGATGGACCATTTGTTGGTGCGCTTTGGTTGCGAAATTTTGAAGACCATTCCAGGTCGTGTGTCTACGGAAGTGGATGCGCGTTTGAGTTTTGACACAGCGGCCACCTTGGCACGTGCGCGCCGTTTGATGAGCCTCTATGAAGCACAAGGTATTTCGCGCCAACGTGTGTTGATCAAAATTGCGGCCACTTGGGAAGGCATTCAAGCGGCCGCCGAATTAGAGCGTGAAGGCATTCACACCAACCTCACGCTGCTGTTCTCCTTTGCGCAGGCGGTGGCGTGTGGTCAAGCCAAGGTGCAATTGATTTCGCCCTTTGTCGGACGCATCTACGATTGGTACAAAAAGACGGCCGGCACTGGGTGGGATGAGGCGTTGAATGCAGGCGCCAACGACCCCGGTGTGAAGTCTGTGCGCGCCATTTACAACTATTACAAGAAGAATGGCATTGCCACCGAGGTCATGGGTGCGAGCTTTCGCAACGTGGGTCAAATTGTGGCCTTGGCAGGTTGTGATTTGCTCACCATCAGCCCAGATTTGTTGGCGCTGCTTTCCGCCAACCAAACTGCTTTGACCGCTTCGCTTGACGCCCATGCCGCCAAAGGCATGGACTTGCCTTTGGTTCAATACAACGAAGCAGGTTTCCGCTTTGCGCTGAACGAAGACGCCATGGCCACCGAAAAATTGGCCGAAGGTATTCGGGCTTTCTGTGTCGATGCCATCAAGTTAGAAGGCTTGATGCTGGCGGCGCAAAAGGCTTAATGCGTAGCATGAAGAAATTAGGCTGAAAGGGTCAACATGCGAGCTGATCAAACTGCGGCATGGAAAAACTTGGGCGAACATGCCAAGGCGTTTTCTAGCTTTGATTTGCGCACTGAATTTGCGCGCGATGCTGGGCGCGCAGTGCACTTTAGCCAAGAGGCGCCTGGTGTGTTTGCTGACTTGTCAAAGAATCATTGGGATGCCAAGGTGGAGACACAGTTGTTGGCTTTGGCGCAGCAAACTGGCTTATTGGCGCACCGCAATCGCATGTTCCAAGGCGAGGCCATCAACACCACAGAAAATAGAGCGGTGATGCATTGGTTGTTGCGCCAGCCTGTTCAAGGGGCATCTTATGAATCGCTGCCTACGGCTTTGAAGCTGCCTTTGAAAGATGTGCACGACACCTTGAATGCCATGTTGGCGTTTGCTGAAAAAATTCGCGCAGACGAGCACATTACCGATGTGGTGAACATTGGTATTGGCGGTTCTGATTTGGGCCCGCAGATGGCTGTGATGGCCTTGCAGTCTTTTGCCATGAAGGGCAAACGCTTTCACTTTGTATCCAATGTGGATGGCCATGAACTCGATGCGGTATTGCAAGGCTTGCAGGCTGAGAAGACTTTGTTCTTGGTGGCGTCTAAGTCCTTCACTACTTTGGAAACGCTGACCAACGCCTTGTCGGCCAAGCGTTGGTTTGAAGCGCAAGGCGGCACGAATGTGTCGCGTCACTTTGCGGCGCTCACCACCAATGTGGAAGCGGCTGGCCAATTTGGCATTCAAACTTGCTTTGGCTTCTGGGATTGGGTGGGCGGCCGATATTCATTGTGGTCGGCCATTGGTTTGCCTTTGGCCATTGCCATTGGCGCGGATCATTTCCGTTCGTTTTTGGCGGGCGCGCATGCCATGGACCAACACTTCTTGAATGCCGCGCCTGCGCAGAACTTGCCTGTGCGCTTAGGCCTGCTGGATGTTTGGTATCGCAACTTTTTGCACTACACCAGTCGCTGCATTGCGCCCTATCACAGCGCCTTGAAACGCTACGCACCTTATTTGCAGCAGCTTGAAATGGAGAGCAATGGCAAGCAGGTGGATCATGCGGGACAAACTTTGCCGTATGGCACATCGCCCGTTTTATGGGGCGAGCCAGGCACCAACGGACAGCATGCATTTTTCCAAATGCTGCACCAAGGAACCGATGTGGTGCCGCTCGAATTTGTGGCTGTTAAAAACGCCACACATGCTTTGCCTGATCACCAAGCTTTGTTGTTGTCCAATGCGCTGGCGCAAGCGCAAGCCTTGATGCTGGGCAAGTCAGATACGGATGGTCACAAAAACTTTGCGGGCAACCGTCCGAGCACGTTTATCTTGCTTGAAGATTTAACGCCCTTCAACTTGGGGGCCTTGATTGCTTTGCAAGAACACCGTGTGTTTGTGAGTGGTGCAGTGTGGGGCATCAACAGCTTTGACCAATGGGGGGTGGAGCTGGGCAAGGTGTTGGCCAAGGACATTCATGCTCGAATTTTGTCGGGAGATGTAGCGGATTTGGATGCTTCTACGGCGCAGCTGTTACACAAAATTCGATAGTCTATTTTTTGTCAGTGCGTCGCTCAATTAAATTGTCTGAGTTGAGCGCGACGAAAAAAAACCCCGCAATTTCTTGCAGGGTTTTTTTGAGCGAGGTCAAAGGTCTTTGCAGACCTTTGAAGCAGCGGGCAATTACATGCCCATGCCGCCCATTCCACCCATGCCGCCCATGTCAGGCATGCCACCGGCGCCAGATTCATCTTTTGGTGATTCTGAAATCATGCATTCTGTGGTCAACATCAAAGAGGCCACGGACGCTGCGTTTTGCAAAGCAGTGCGTGTCACTTTAGTTGGATCCAAAATGCCCATTTCAATCATGTCACCGTAGGTGTCGTTGGCAGCATTGAAGCCGTAGTTGCCTTTGCCAGCCATCACAGCGTTGACAACCACAGATGGCTCGCCACCTGCGTTGTACACGATCTCGCGCAAAGGCGCTTCGATGGCTTTCAACACCAGCTTGATGCCAGCGTCTTGGTCAGCGTTGTCGCCCTTGATGGTGCCAGCGTTTTGACGAGCGCGCAGCAATGCCACACCACCGCCAGCCACAATGCCTTCTTCCACAGCAGCGCGGGTAGCGTGCAATGCGTCTTCAACACGGGCTTTCTTTTCTTTCATTTCGACTTCGGTGGCAGCGCCAACCTTGATCACGGCAACACCGCCAGCCAACTTGGCCACGCGCTCTTGCAGTTTTTCACGGTCGTAGTCAGAAGTGGCTTCTTCGATTTGAACGCGGATTTGTTTCACACGTGCTTCGATGTCGCCAGCAGCGCCAGCACCGTCGATGATGATGGTGTTTTCTTTGCCCACTTCGATGCGCTTGGCTTGACCCAAGTCTGCCAATGTCACTTTTTCGAGTGTCAGGCC
>CALCBL010000140.1 GCA_937897495.1 uncultured Burkholderiales bacterium | reverse complement strand
ATTGCAAGGCAAGGTCATGTTGATCGTGAACACTGCAAGCGCCTGCGGTTTCACGCCTCAGTTTGGTGGTCTAGAAAAAGTTCACCAAGCCTACAAAGATCGAGGCTTGGCTGTTTTAGGCTTTCCCTGCAATCAGTTTGGCGGCCAAGATCCTGCGAGCAACACGGTCATTGCAGATTTTTGCCAAGTCAATTACGGCGTGACTTTCACCATGATGCAAAAGGTCAATGTCAATGGCCCAGAAGCGCATCCGCTTTACCAATGGTTGTGCGCTGAGGCGCCGGGCTTGTTAGGCAGCAAGGCCATTAAGTGGAACTTCACCAAATTTTTGGTGGGCCGTGATGGCCGTGTACTTAAGCGCTATGCCTCGATGGACAAGCCCGAGAAAATGGCCCAAGACATTGAAGCGGCATTGGCCGCTTAAGCGATGTTCAGTGGCTTTTAGAAAGCACTTCGTCGACCAACTCCACCCAATGACGAACTGGCACATCGGCACCACTTTGCAAATGCGTGATGCAGCCAATGTTGGCACTCAAAATGGCGGTGGGTTGCAAGTGATTTAAATGCCCCAACTTGCGATCGCGCAAGGCATAAGCCGTATCAGCTTGCAACACTGAATAGGTGCCTGCAGAGCCACAGCACAAATGGGATTCAACTTCAGCCACGCGCAACTTAAATCCGAGCTGACCCAATTGAAACTCCACCCCCCCTTTGAGCTGTTGGCCGTGCTGCAAAGTACAAGGCGGGTGATAAGCCAGTACACCCGTTTGGGCCACAAGCTCGGGCTTCAATTGCTTTTGAAGTTCAGGTAAACACATAGGCAACAACTCACTCAAGTCGCGAGTGAGTTCAGAAATGCGCCGCGCCTTCGCCGCATATTGCGCATCATGTTGCAGCAGATGGCCATACTCTTTCACGGTGACGCCGCAACCCGAGACATTCATGACGATGGCTTCCACGCCTTGTTCAACCCAAGGCCACCAGGCATCGATGTTGTGACGCATGTGGTCGAGACCACCCACTTGATCGTTCAAGTGAAACTTGACGGCACCACAACACCCTGCAGAAGGCGGCACGACAACCTGAATGCCGCATGCGTTAAGCACGCGGGCAGTGGCCGAATTGATATTGGGCATCATGGCAGGCTGCACACAACCGGCCAACATCAAGACCTTGCGGGTGTGCGTTTCTTGCGGCCAAGCGCCAGCATTTTGTGGCGCAGGCACTTTGGCTTTCAGTGCAGCAGGCAATAGGCTCCGAACGCTTTGTCCCAACTTCATGGCAGGTGCAAAGAGTGCAGAGGTCAGTCCTTCTTTGAGTGCCCAGCGCAGTGCGCGTTCTTTCAGAGGTCTTTGTACTTTGGCATCAACCACTTTGCGGCCCAAGTCAACCAGGTGGCCATATTCAACGCCGCTGGGGCATGTGCTTTCGCAGTTGCGACACGTGAGGCACCGGTCTAAATGCAACTGTGTTTTGCGCGTGGGTTCTGCGCCTTCAAAGACTTGCTTCATGAGGTAGATGCGGCCTCGCGGTCCGTCTAGCTCATCGCCCATCAATTGATAAGTAGGGCAGGTGGCCGAGCAAAATCCACAGTGCACACATTGGCGCAGAATGGCTTCGGCCTCTTGGCCGATGAGGGTGTTTTGAAACTCAGGTGCGAGTTGGGTTTGCATGTTGCGCCTCAGAAATACGCGTTCAGTCTGCGAGGGCTGAAAATGCCCGCAGGGTCGAATTCATTTTTCAACGCGTGTTGAATGCGTTGCTGCACCGAATCAAGTGGCGCAAAAACCGGCGTGTTCACATTCACTGCGGCACTGGCTTGCTGTGGCCGCCGAAACAAAGTGGCTTGGCCGCCCACGTTGGCGGCGGCTTGCCGAATAGCTTGCACCTCGCTGAGGGGTGCCCAGATCCAACGCTGTGCACCATGCCACTCAATGAAGGTTTCGCTGGCACTGTTTGGCAAATTCAAAACAGGTGCTGTTTGCGGCACAGACAAACGCCAAAGTGCCAAGTCTTCGTTGGCGCTGTGTTGTGTGAAAAATGGCAAAGCCTGATCTCGGCACAAGGCCCAATCTTGTGCAGCCGATTCAGCCGATTGTTCTATCAACTCACTTTGCAACTTGGCCACATCTTGTGACATGCGCAGCTTGGCCGCTTGCACCGCAGCCAGCGCGCCCCGCAAGCGAACAAACAAGATCTCAGGTGCGCCAGCTTGGGTGTTGTCTTTGACCCAGCAACTGGCATTCAATGGCAAGGGCTGGCCACCCCATTGGTGCAATAAATTCAAGGCTTGCGCTTGCGGCAGTGCGCACATCAAAAAAGCCTCGGCTGGGGCCATCGGCAAAACCTTGAGTGATACTTCGGTGATCAAACCCAGCGTGCCCCAACTGCCCGCCAGCAATCGGCTGACGTCATAGCCGGCCACGTTTTTCATGACCTGTCCGCCAAAGGTGAGGTGTTCGCCGCGGCCATTGATGAACCTGAGGCCCAAGACAAAATCTCGAACCGCGCCTGCACTGGCCCTGGCAGGGCCGCTTAAGCCTGCGGCCACCATGCCGCCCACTGTGGCATGGCTGTGCGGCTTGTTGCCCGCATTCGCTTGGAAGTGAGGCGGCTCAAAAGCCAAGCATTGCCCCTGTTCTGACAAAGCCGTTTCTAACTCGTGCAAGGGCGTGCCAGCTGCAACCGTCACGACCAACTCACTGGGCTCATATTGAGAGATGCCATTGAGTCCGCGTGTTTCTAGCAATTCACCTTCCAATGACTCGCCATAAAAATCGTGGCTGCCCGAGCCATGAATGCGAAACTTCTTTCGGTCCCCTGCAGTTTGTGCGGCAGCTGATCGAATGGTGTCCAAAAGCGCAGGCAGATCTGGGAACAGATCTGTGCATTGGCTGGGTTGGAGGCTTGCGTGCATGTGCCCATGTTAAACGGCTACGCCCTTGTTTAGGTGGATTCTTGCGTTTTTGCCTGCAAGAATTAGGTCAATTCAGTTGTTGAAAAAACTCACAGGTAAGCCGGGCGTCTCTACGCGTATTGCAAACACACAGCCCGAGTCAGGCAGGTCTTGCAACTCCTCTGCACTGCGGCCATGGGCCGAAGTGGTGATGAACAAAGTGCGCATGTCCTCACCGCCAAAGCAGGGCATGGTGGGGCACTGAACAGGTGCTTCAATGAACGCCACGCACCGCCCATCCGGTGCAAATTTGGCCAAGCGATGGCCTTCGTACATGGCCGAGTAGTAGAAACCTTCAACGTCCACCGCAGCGCCATCGGGGCGACCGAGATACGCTTGGGCGCTGGCGGTGCCATAAACCCAGTTATTTGGCTTGAGCGGAAATTGGGCAAATAAGCGTTCCCGGCTCATGGTTTGGGTGTCTGCGTCATAGTCCCAGGCCCTGATGCAATGGGCCCCCGTGTCCGACCAATAAAGGGTGCGACCATCGGGAGACCAGGCCAGGCCATTGGCCACGGTAGCGTCACCTGCCTTGAACTCTAAGCGGCCGTCTGCTTGCAATGCATACAACGCAGCAAGCGCTTGATCGCGCGGCTCAAACATGGAGCCACTCCAAAAGTTGCCAGCAGGATCACACTTGCCATCGTTGAATCGCATTTGGGCTGTGTCGTAGGGCGCAGCCGCCAATAACTGCCTGGGGCCGCCCCAAGTTTGAGCGCGATAAACACCGCTGCGGGTGGCCATCACCCAGCCACCTTGGGCTGCAGGCGCAAAGCAACCTGGCTCCTCTCCTAATGGCCAGTCCTCAGGCTTTTGCTCGCCCAACGCGTCTGCTGTCATGGCCATGCGCCTTAAGCGTTGCCCAGGAATGTCGACCCAATACAAACACTTTTCTGCTGGGTGCCAAAACGGTGACTCTCCCAAGCCATCTGCTTGGGAAGTGATGCGCTGCCATTTGGGATAGCTCATTGGAGGTGATTGGGTCATTTTTAATGGAGGTGATGTGATGGTGAGATTGTGAGTTAAGAATTCGTTTTCTATGCAGCCAGCCTGTTTGCAGACGAAAAAAAGCCCGCCGAAGCGGGCTGTGAACTTGGAGACTAACTTCTCGGAAAGTCTTTGGAAAATCTTTGCAGATTAGCCGTGATAAGCAGTTTCGCCGTGTGACGTGATGTCCAAGCCTTCGCGCTCTGCTTCTTCAGAAACACGCAGACCCACTGTCAAATCAACCAGCTTGAAGGCGACCAAGGACACCACACCAGACCACACAATGGTGACCAGCACGGCTTTGGCTTGAGTCCAAACTTGTGCAGCAATGGAGTAATCAGCCGCTGTCACCATGGTGGCTGTGGTCCAGTCGGCCACAAAGCCAGGGCCACCCAAGGCCGGTGAGTTGAACACACCCGTGAGCAAAGCACCCACAACACCGCCCACACCGTGCACGCCGAAGACGTCCAATGTGTCGTCTGCGCCCAGCATTTTCTTAAGGCCGTTAACGCCCCACAAACATGCAAAGCCAGCCACAATGCCAATGACCAAGGCGCCACCGATACCCACGTTACCGGCTGCTGGCGTGATGGCCACCAAACCAGCCACAGCACCCGATGCTGCGCCCAACATAGAAGCTTTGCCGCGCATCAGGGCTTCACCCACACACCAGGCCAACACAGCGGCAGCAGCTGCCAACAAGGTGTTTACAAAAGCAAGTGCTGCAAAGCCATTGGCTTCAAGCGCCGAGCCGGCATTGAATCCGAACCAGCCCACCCACAACAAGGAGGCACCGACCATGGTCAATGTCAAAGAGTGAGGTGTCATGGCTTCACGGCCATAACCAATTCGCTTGCCAATCATGAAGGCACCCACCAGGCCAGCTACGGCAGCATTGATGTGCACCACGGTGCCACCAGCGAAGTCAAGTGCACCCGATTGCCATATGAAGCCGGCTTTGCCGTTCATTTCGTCGACCACCTCTTTGGCTGTGTAGGCGTCAGGGCCCATCCAGAACCAAACCATGTGAGCGATTGGCAAGTAGCTGAAAGTGAACCACAAAGTCATGAAGATCAAGACCGCGGAGAACTTGATGCGCTCTGCAAATGCACCGACGATCAAGGCACACGTGATGCCAGCAAACGTGGCCTGGAAGCCTGCAAAGATAATTTCAGGAATGACCACGCCTTTGCTGAAAGTCGCGGCATTGGCGAAGGTGCCCGCTGCGTTGTCCCAAATGCCGTTCATGAACAAGCGGTCAAGTCCACCAATGTAGGCGTTGCCTTCGGTGAATGCCAAGCTGTAACCGTAGATGAACCACAAGACCGTGACCAAGGAGAAGGTCACCATCACTTGCAT
>CALCBL010000139.1 GCA_937897495.1 uncultured Burkholderiales bacterium | reverse complement strand
GGCTTAGCCCATGGGGCTGATTTGCTAGCACGAGCCAAAGCCAAAAGAGATGACTACTGACGCGCTATTGAATGCGCCGGCTAGGCAACGTGTCTTGGTGTTGGGTGCCACAGGCACCATTGGTCAAGCCGCCGTCAAATCTTTGCTGCGCGAAGGCCACGAGGTGGTGTGCTTCATTCGAGCTAAGGCAGGCGTGAATGGCAAACTCTCATTGCAAGATTGGGAGGCCAAATTGCCCGGCGCCATTTTTCGCACAGGCGATGTGACCGATTTAAATTCTCTAACCCAAGATGGTTTTGCAGGCGAGCAATTTGACACGCTCATGTCTTGTTTGGCCTCTCGCACCGGCAACCCCAAAGATGCTTGGGCCATTGACCATGCAGCACACATGTTGGCCTTGAATGTGGCGCAGGCCTCAGGGGTCAAACACTTTGTGTTGCTGTCGGCCATTTGCGTGCAAAAACCTTTGCTCACCTTTCAGCATGCCAAACTGGCTTTCGAAGACGCTTTGGTGAAATCGGGCATGCGCTATGCCATCGTCAGGCCCACCGCATTTTTCAAATCGCTGTGCGGCCAAATTGAACGGGTTCGCAAAGGCAAACCCTTTTTATTGTTTGGAGATGGCCAACTGACGGCTTGCAAACCCATCAGCGACCCAGATCTAGGCAACTACTTGGCGCAATGCGTGACAGACCCTGCGTTGCACAATCGAATTTTGCCCATTGGCGGCCCAGGCCCTGCCATCACACCCTTGCAGCAAGGGGAATACTTGTTTTCATTGTTTGGCAAACCGCCCAAGTACAGCCATGTGCCGGTCAAAATGATGGACGTCATCATTGGCGCTTTGTCCTTGTTGGGCCACCTCATTCCGCCTTTGGCCAACAAAGCCGAATTGGCCCGCATTGGACGCTACTACGCCACCGAATCGATGTTGGTCTGGGATGAAACCCAAGGCCGCTACGATGCCAACGCCACGCCTTCTACAGGCCAAGAAACCCTTTGGGACTGCTACCAAGCCTTGGTGAGCGGCAAAACGTCCTTAGAACGCGGCGATCACGCAGTTTTTTAAGTCTGCCAACGACAGACTTGGCTTCTTTAGCGATAATCGAGGGTTTTGTCTGACACCTCGATTTTGAACGCACCCAACGCCCCCGCAAGTCTCACTGAACTGGAAGCTGCCAGGGAAAAAGTTCGCCTGTTAGAAGCCGCTTTGGCAGCAGCGCGGCACGAAGCGGGCCTCATGACAGACGAAAACCCTGCAGAGGGCGCCTATTTGGCCAGCGCCCTGCGCCAAACGCACATCAGCGTTCGAGGCGCCCGCACGCACAACCTTAAAAACATCGACCTCGATATTCCGCGCAACCAACTGGTGGTGATCACCGGTCTTAGCGGTTCAGGCAAATCGAGCTTGGCCTTTGACACCTTGTATGCCGAGGGTCAACGCCGTTATGTCGAAAGCTTGTCGGCTTATGCGCGTCAGTTTTTGCAACTGATGGACAAGCCCGATGTCGATTTGATTGAGGGCCTGTCGCCCGCCATCTCCATCGAACAAAAAGCCACCAGCCACAACCCGCGCTCTACCGTGGGCACCGTGACCGAAATTCACGACTATTTGCGCCTGCTGTTTGCACGCGCGGGCACACCTTATTGCCCTGACCACAACTTGGCGCTTCAAGCGCAAACCGTGAGTCAAATGGTCGACGCCGTTTTGGAGTTGCCCGAAGACACGCGCCTCATGATCGTGGCGCCCATTGCGCGCGAACGCAAAGGCGAGTTTGAAAAAGTTTTTGAGCAAATGCAAGCGCTGGGTTATGTGCGCTTTCGCATCAATGGGCAAACTTATGAAGTGGAAGATTTGCCCACTTTGAAGAAAACTGAAAAGCATGACATTGATGTGGTGGTCGATCGCATCAAAATTCGCCACGAAGCAGAAGCGCCCGCGCGCGATGCACTGCGTCAGCGCATTGCCGAAAGTTTTGAAGCCGCCTTAAGGCTGGCAGAACAGCGTGCTATCGCCGTTGAAATGGACACGAGCAAAGAACACATGTTCAATGCCAAGTTTGCCTGCCCTGTGTGTCATTACTCGATTGCCGAACTCGAACCGCGTTTGTTCTCATTCAACTCGCCCATGGGCGCTTGCACCACGTGCGATGGCCTGGGCACCACCGAAGTGTTTGACATTGACCGCGTGGTGGCCTTCCCCAGTTTGAGCTTGGCCAGTGGCGCCATCAAGGGTTGGGACCGGCGCAATGGTTTTTACTTCAGCATGCTCGAGAGCTTGGCCAAACATTACGCGTTTGATGTAGAAGCACCTTTTGAATCTCTGCCAGACGCAGTTCGTCACAGCATTTTGTGGGGCTCAGGCGAAGAAGACATCAAGTTCAGTTACATCATGGAATCGGGCGCCTCCAAGGGCAAGAAGGTTTCCAAAAAGCACCCCTTCGAAGGCATCATTCCCAACCTCACTCGGCGCTACAAAGAAACCGATTCCAGTGTGGTCCGAGAAGACTTGGCGCGCATGCGCAGTCACCATGCTTGTGCAGATTGCAAGGGCACGCGTTTGCGCCGCGAAGCCCGCCATGTGCGAATCGGCGAGGGTACGCAAGCGCGCGCCATTTATGAGGTGAACCATGTCACTTTAGGCGAAGCCCAAACCTATTTTCAAAGCTTGAAACTGCATGGTGCAAAGGCCGAGATTGCCGATAAAGTGGTGCACGAAATTGGCTCGCGCTTGAAGTTCTTGAACGATGTGGGCCTGAACTATTTAAGCCTTGATCGAAGTGCCGACACACTCTCAGGCGGTGAATCACAACGCATTCGCTTGGCCAGCCAAATTGGCTCGGGCCTCACTGGTGTGATGTACGTGTTGGACGAGCCCAGCATTGGTCTGCACCAACGCGACAACGATCGCCTCATTGGCACTCTGAAACATTTGCGCGACATTGGCAACAGTGTGCTGGTGGTCGAGCACGACGAAGACATGATTCGCATTGCCGACCATGTGATTGACATGGGGCCAGGTGCTGGCGTGCATGGCGGACGCGTGATGGCGCAAGGTACTTGCGCCGATATTTTATTAGCGCCCGATTCATTGACCGGTCAATATTTGTCGGGCCGCAAAGCCATTGAAGTGCCGACCAAGCGCCATGCGCCAGGCAAAGACTTTATTGAAATTGTGGGGGCACAAGGCCACAATTTGAAAAGCGTGCGGGCAGCCTTCCCTGTCGGACTTTTAACCTGCGTCACAGGTGTATCGGGCTCCGGCAAATCCACCTTGGTCAACGAAACTTTGTACACCGCAGCCGCGCGCAGCATTCACCGCGCACACGACGAGCCCGCCGCCCACGAAGACATTTTGGGGCTCTACCATTTCGACAAGGTCATCAACGTCGACCAGTCGCCCATTGGCCGCACACCGCGCAGCAACCCCGCCACTTACACCGGCATGTTCACGCACATTCGCGATCTCATGACCGAGGTGCCCGCAGCGCGCGAACGCGGGTACGGCCCCGGTCGCTTCAGCTTTAACGTCAGCGCTTCTAACGGCGGCGGACGCTGCGAAGCCTGTCAAGGCGACGGCATGGTGAAAGTGGAAATGCACTTCTTGCCCGACGTCTATGTGCCGTGCGATGTCTGCCACGGCCAACGTTACAACCGCGAAACTTTGGAAATTTTGTACAAGGGCAAAAACATTGCCCAAATGCTGGACATGACCGTTGAGGCGGCGTTTGAGTTTTTCAATGCGGTGCCTACCATTGCACGAAAACTACAGACTTTGCTCGATGTCGGTTTGAGTTATATCCACTTAGGTCAAGCCGCCACCACCTTGTCGGGTGGTGAAGCACAGCGGGTGAAGCTGGCACTGGAATTGTCCAAGCGCGACACAGGTCGCACGCTTTACATTTTGGACGAGCCCACCACGGGCCTGCACTTTGCCGACATTGCTTTGTTGCTCAAAGTTTTGCACCAACTGCGCGATGCGGGCAACACCATTGTGGTCATTGAGCACAACCTCGATGTGATCAAAACCGCCGATTGGTTGATCGACATGGGCCCTGAAGGCGGCTCGTGTGGCGGTACGGTGGTGGGCGTAGGTACGCCCGAAACACTGGCGCAAAATCCAGCCAGCTTTACTGGCCGTTACTTGAAGCGCTTGCTTGAAAAATAAAATGTCCTGAATGCATTTGCATCAGGCCATTGAGGCGCTTCAGCTTTGCGCGGCAGCTCTCAAAACATCACGCGTTCGCATGGCTTCATTGCGCGCAGCTTGTGCAAAATCAGGGCCCGAAGACGCGTACAAAATAGCCCGCGATGAACTCACAATGACCGCACCGGTGGTGGCACCGTTGCGCTGGCGGTAACCGGCCTTGATGGTGGCCACGGCGTCGCCGCCTTGCGCACCCACACCGGGAATCAGCAAAGGCAAAGTAGGCGCCAAACTGCGCACACGTTCAATCTCAGCAGGGTAGGTGGCACCTACCACCAAGCCTAACTGGCCATTCACATTCCAAGGGCCTTGCGCTAGCTTGGCAATGTGTTCGTACAGCAAAGGCTGGCCGTCCACAGAAGCCAAGCGCTGGTTCTGCAGATCATCGCCCCCAGGGTTAGACGTGCGGCACAACAAAAACGCGCCCTTGCCATGGTGTTTCAAATACGGCTGCACAGAGTCAAAGCCCATGAAGGGCGAGAGCGTGACCGCGTCGGCGCCATAGCGCTCAAAGGCTTCGATGGCATATTGCTCGGCGGTGGCGCCAATGTCGCCGCGCTTGGCATCCAAAATAACTGGCACATGCGGCGCGTTGCGGCGCATGTGTGCCATGAGTTTTTCCAATTGATCTTCTGCGCGGTGCGCAGCGAAGTAAGCAATTTGGGGCTTGAACGAAATGGCCAAATCGGCTGTGGCATCGACAATCTGCGCGCAAAAATCATAGATCTTGCTGGCATCGCCCTTCATGCTTGCAGGAAATTTGCTGGGTTCAGGGTCAAGGCCGACGCACAACAGTGAGCCGTTTTGGCGCTCGGCGCCTTGCAGATGTTCTAAGAAGGTCATGGCCAGATTTTAAAGGCTCAAGCTGCAAGACCCAAGCTCACACGCTAATCGGCTATTTAGCACTAAGATCCCCCTATGCATTCACTTACAAAACGCCAATGGGTGCTGTTGGCGCTTCTCACTTTGGTTTGGGGCCTGAACTGGCCTGTTTTGAAGCTGGGCGTCACGGGTTTTCCTCCCCTGACTTTTCGGATGCTTTGCTTGCTCATTGGCACACCCGTTTTGGGCTTAGGCTTGGTGGTCATGAAAGTGCCTTTTCGAATTCCCAGGCAGTACTGGCGTAAATTGTTGGTGCTGGCTATTTTCAACATGTTCATTTGGCACGCCTTGATCATCTTGGCAGTCCAGTATTTGTCCAGTGGCAGATCGGCCATTTTGGGTTACACCATGCCCATCTTCTCAGCCCTGATCGGTGCCTTGATCTTCCACAACCAACTGTCTAAGCGCGCGTGGGGCGGGGCGTTTGCCGCCGCGCTTGGGGTTATCCTCTTGCTTTGGCAC
>CALCBL010000138.1 GCA_937897495.1 uncultured Burkholderiales bacterium | reverse complement strand
GTGGCCATTGCGCGTACGCTGCTCAAAAATCCGCCCATCTTGGTTTTTGATGAGGCCACATCGGCACTCGACTCGGCCAATGAGCGGGCCATTCAAGCCGAGTTGGCCAGCGCGGCCCAAAATAAAACCACTTTGGTCATCGCCCACCGCTTGTCTACTGTGGTGGATGCCCATGAAATATTGGTCATGGAAGCCGGGCACATCATTGAACGGGGCAACCACGCCCACCTGCTGCAACTCAATGGCCGATATGCGCAAATGTGGGCTTTACAGCAAAATACCGAGTCGACGGAATAATTCCGCCTTCATTGACTTGCAATCTATCAAATAGGGCTTGCTTGATGCCAATATAGGCGTAGGATGCGTCAGTGAAAGTTTGTCAATTAAAGGCGCATTAAAAGGCGCAGAAAATTCATAATATTATGAATTTTTCATTGGCAATTAATGGAAATTCAATGACGCAAAAAAATAAGAAAATAATCTCGCAATACGATCATCCCGATCAGTTCCTTCCATTGCTTCCAGCAGAGCATGTTGCTGGGCCACTTTACGAGAAAGCCAGCCAACTTATCAAGCAGGCAACCCACCTGAGTGCCTTGCCTACTTCAGGCAAAAGAGCCCTGCGCCCCTTGTTGCGCAAGATGAATTCTTACTACACCAACAAAATGGAAGGGCAGCACACCCGCCCCTCCGAAATTGATCAGGCTTTGGCGCAAGAATTTAGCCAAAACTCAGATATTGCTAGAAAGCAACGCTTGGCTTTGGCTCACATTGAAGCTGAGGTCTTGTGCGAGCAATGGGCAGAGCAGCAATTGAGCAAAGAACTTGACCCTCTTGCCTATTTGTACCAACTCGAAACTTTGAAGCAAATTCATGGGCACTTGTTTTCACATGCTTCTGACGTAGATTTAAAGCAATCTGATGGCTCGGTCATGAAGCCTGGTTTTTTCAGAACTCAAAAAGTCCAGATTGGTCTGCATGAGGCGCCAGCGCCAGAATCTCTTGATTCATTTTTGAAGGTGTGGCAAGGCGCCTATTCAAACGTACGCAAAGGCGAAGCCAGTGTCGTAGCTGCAGCAGCAGCCCACCATCGATTGACTTGGATACATCCTTTCTTGGATGGCAACGGCCGAACCAGCCGACTGCATACGCATCTGTTATTCGATGCCATGGAACTGTCAGCAGGTCTTTGGTCGCCTTTGCGTGGTTTTGCCAGAACCGAGGGGCAATACAAATCATTGTTGCAGGCAGCAGATGAACACCGGCGTGGTGATCTTGATGGCCACGGCAATTTAACGCAA
>CALCBL010000137.1 GCA_937897495.1 uncultured Burkholderiales bacterium | reverse complement strand
AGGGTTGGCATTGACCACCAAGTTCATGCCACCTTGACGGTATAGCGTGACTTCTCGAGAACGATGACGCGCAACTGGCTTAAAGCCCATGGACTCTAGAACTTGGCCCAAAGCCTGCGGCCGATTGGTGGCGTATTCAATGAACTCAATGCCTTGAATGCCCAAACGGTTGGGCATTTCTGGAACGGCTTCTCGGTCAGTTGTGCGTAAATTCATATTTCAGTCCAATCTCAGTTTTCAACCCAAGTTTGCAACAGTTCGAAGCACATCAGCAGTTGTCGTTTTGAAACCGAAGTATTCCAGATAAACAGGAATTTGTTCAAACAACATGTCCGAGCCTAATTGAACCTGGCACCCCCGATTCTGTGCTGCCTGCAGGAACGCGGTCATCTCAGTGCGCATCACAACTTCACCCACAAAAGTTTCAGGCGCAAGGCGTGAAAAGTCTATTGGCATTGGGTCACCATCGTTCATTCCCATGGGCGTTGCGTTCACCACCAAGTCATGACCGTCAGGGTCATTTGAACCGGTGTTGACTTGGATGTGTGGATATTCATTCACAAGCCTTTGTGCCAAGGCCTCACAGGCTGAGGTGTTGACATCAAACAAACTGATGGCATTGATTTTTTCAGCAGCCAAAGAAGCGGCAATGGCTGAACCCACACCCCCTGTGCCAACCACCATGGCGCGCTTGCCAGTGAGGTCAAAGCCTTTTCTTTGAACGCCTCGGACAAAACCTGCGCCATCAAACATGTCGCCCACCAAACGCCCCTGAGCATCCAGCTTCACCGCATTACAAGCACCGGCCACTTTGACTGTGGGTGTGACTTGATCCAGAAGACCCACAGTGGTCACTTTGTGCGGCATGGTGATCAATGCACCCCGAATATTGGTCAATTGAAAAACTGATCGCAGAAAAACGGGGTAATGTTCTGCCAGACATCCCATCGGCACCACCAACGCATTGATTCCCTCTTTTTCAAAGTAAGGGTTGTAAATCAAAGGCGACTTGAAGCTGTGTGTGGGAAAGCCAATGTGGGCGATTAACTCTGTATTACCGTCAATGTTCATATTGAAGAAATAAAAAAGCGAAGCTCCAAGACAGACTTAGAAACTTCGCAATGTAAGGACATGAAAGGTCTACGGTAGGACCAGATAACAGCCTAAATTACTTGCGCAATTTGGTCAGTTCAGCTTGCAACTCAGCCACGGTGGCCGCAATGGCTTCACCATGCTTGGCAATCACAGGCTTCATTTTGTCGCGCAAGATGGTCATTTCTGATTCTGGCAAAGACGTCACAGCCATACCGTTCTTTTTCAAACCTTCCAAGGTCCCCGCTTCCAATGCGCGTGCTGTAGTGCGCTGGAATTTAGAAGACTCTGTCACAGCATCAGAGACGATTTTCTTCTCGGCCACAGACAGGGTGTCCCAGAATTTCTTGCTGATCACCACAGACTGTGGGTTATATTGGTGACCTGTTAAGGCCAAGTTTTTTTGCACTTCATAAAGCTTGGCGCCGTTGATGGTCGCAACTGGATTTTCTTGTCCGTCAACAGCCTTTTGCTCAAGGGCTGCATACAACTCGGGGAATGGCAGTGGCGTTGGGTTTGCGCCCAATGCTTTCACCCAGTCCACATTGATCGGGTTTGGAATCACGCGCAATTTCAGACCATCAATGTCAGACACTTTGTTGATGGCGCGCTTGCTGTTGGACATATGGCGAAAGCCCAGTTCGTAGTAGCCCAAACCCACCAAGCCTTTTTCTTCCAATTTGCTGTGCATTTTTTTACCAAATGCTCCATCCACCACCACATCTGCTTCTTTGCCGCTGGCAAACATGAAAGGAAAATCGAAAACCGCAAAGTCTTTCACTTGGCTAGCAAAAATACCTGAGTTCATAGCAGCCATTTCCAAAGTACCACCTTGAATGGCCGACACATTGGCTTGGTCACTGCCCAAAGCACCGCCTGGGAAAACATTGACTTTGATTTTGCCGCCAGATTGCTTCTCAACAATCTCTTTGAACTTTTCCATGCCTTGCACAATGGGGTGACCCACCGCATTTTGGTTGGCAAACTTGATGGTTTTGTCTTGCGCGGAAGCAACGCCCATCGCAGCCAATGCGACGGCAGCCAGAACAGTCTTGATAAAAACACGCTTCATGTCAGTGTCTCCTGATGAAATTAATGGTCGTACGCAGAACAAGGATTCCACAGCCCGGCGTACCCGGTCAGGCCGCGGAAAGAAAAATCAATAGAACCAGCGAGCAGGCACCATCACCAAAGCAGGCCAGATCACCATGGCAAACATGATGGCAAACTGCGCCACCATGAACGGCATGACGCCACGCGTCACCTCGTCCATGCTGATCTTGCCAACCCCCGCAACAGCATTTAAAACGGTGCCCACAGGTGGCGTGATCAAACCAATGGCATTGTTAATGATGAAAAGCACGCCAAAGTAAACAGGGTCAATGCCGGCAGCTTTCACAACCGGC
>CALCBL010000136.1 GCA_937897495.1 uncultured Burkholderiales bacterium | reverse complement strand
ATGGCCGCACCCGTACCCAGCAGGGCAATCATCTCTTTAGGCTTGTGTCCTCTGCGTTTCATTTCAGGAAACAAAGCGGGTGCCACTGTGGCCATGTCGGAGACCTTGGAGCCCGAAATGCCAGACACAATGAAAAGGGAGCCCAACAACACATAAGACATGCCTGCTCGCACGTGCCCCAAAAGGGCAGCCAAAAAATCGACAATGGCTTTGCCCATGCCAGTGATGTCCAAAATGCAACCCAGCAGCACAAAAATAGGAACTGAGATGAGAATCAAGCTTGACATGCCTTCGTCCATTCGACCCACAATGACCATGAGGGGGGTTTGGGTGGAAAAGGCTAAATAACTGATGGCACCAATGCCAAAGCAGAATGCGATGGGCACGCCTGCTAACAAGCAAACGACACCAAAGACCACCAAAAAGAAGAAAAGATTGATGGTGCCAAGCTGTTGAAGTTGCGGCGAAAAGTGCGCGCAGGCTGCCGTAATGCCGCCAACAATGAGAATTGAGATAGCTAAGTCAATGTACTTGGTGCTCTTGATGGCATACACCACAATGATGGCCAGCATAGACATCAAGCCAAAGGCAATGGCCCCCACGCGATAGCCATTGGGCATGTTCATTGCGGGCGTTCTGACCACCATTTCATCTTTTACATACTCAATCGCATGCGGCAATATGCCAATTAAGAAGGCTGCAACGGCAACTAGGCCAAAAGCTTGCACAAAATTTTTCAGCCTTGGGGACAGCATGTCTTGAAAGAGAGTGAGTCTGAGGTGCTCATTGCGGTGCATGGCAATGGCGGTGCCAATCATGGCAAACCAAAGAAAGGACAAAGAGATCACTTCATCAATCCAGATGACGGGGTAGGCAAAGACGTAACGTGAAATCACACCGCCTAAAAGCAATGTGAAAATAACCACCAATAACAATGCGGCGACGGCCTCAAGGGGTTTCAGCCAGGAATTATTCATCTGAAGGGGGTTTTGCAAATCGTCGGTACTCATTGGGAGTGTTCCTGTTGTTGGAGCAGTGCTTGAATGTCTTTTTTGGCCACCTTGCCATAGCCAGACTTAGGTAAGGCAGACCAAAATTGAATGTGGCGTGGCCAGCGGTAGCGCGCTGTTTTACCATCTAAAAAAGCCAGAATGTCTTCGCCTGTTAAGTTTTTGTGTTCATCACGCTTCACGATGACGGCCACGCCAACCTCTCCCCATTTGGGATCGGGCATGCCCACAATGGCCACTTCGGCCACATTGGGATGATTCAATATCACTTCTTCCACCTCTTTGGGGTAAACATTGGAACCCCCAGAAATGTACATGTCTGATTGACGGCCAGAAATGAACAAGAAACCTCGCTCGTCCAAATAGCCTAAATCACCCGTGTGAAACCATCCGCCCCGGAGTGCTCTTTGGGTAGCATCTTCATTGCCGTAGTAGCCTGCAAACACAGCAGGGCCTCGGCAACAAATCTCACCGATCTCACCTTGAGCAGCAGGACTCAGATCTTCATTGAGCACAGCGACTTGCATACCAGTTCTAGG
>CALCBL010000135.1 GCA_937897495.1 uncultured Burkholderiales bacterium | reverse complement strand
CGATGAGGACATCAGTTTCTCCCCATCAGACCCGCAGGACGCAAAGCCAAGGTGAAAAGCAAAATTCCAAAAGCCACCGCGGGGGACCAAGAGGGGCCCAAAAAAGTGGAGGTCAAACTTTCTGCCACCCCTAACAAAATAGCGGCGAACAAGGTACCAGACATGCTGCCCATGCCGCCTAAAACGCAGACTGCAAAAACACGGCCAATGTATTCACGACCCAAAGCGGGCTCTACGGGCTGGATGATGATCAAGGCTGCACCACCCAAGGCGGCTGTCGCAACCGACAGCCCAAACGCGATTTGTTTGACCCGAACCGGGTCGACACCCATCAAGCGCAAACCCAAGGGTTCTTGTGATACGGCGGCTACGGCTAAACCAAAAAAAGTACGCGTTAAAAACAGGTGCATGCACAGGACCACCAAAACGCCAATGAAAAACGGAATCAATAGGCGCAGTGGAATACCGACAACACCGAAATTGAGCACCTTGTCGACATAGGATGTTTCGACACCGCGAAGATCAGCGCCAAAGAACAGGATCAGCAGAACATCGGTTACGAACAACAAACCAAAGAAAAAGGCCAGCCCTCGACGTGGATCTTTTTCTCGGCTCTCAAAGAGCTGGAAATAAACCCGGTAAATCCCCATGCCTAAAACCCCAAACAAGGGGGCGATTAACAGCATGATGAGCAAAGGATCGAGCCCCCAATGGCTGTTGATCAGGTAGGCCATGAAAGAGCCCAGCATGATCATCGCAGGGTGCGAAATATTGGCAATGTCGAGCATGCCAAAAGAGATGGAGATGCCGATAGAGACCGCGGCATAAAACCCTCCGAGCATGATGCCTGCCACCAGGGCGTTGGCCAAAAGGTCGAGAATGGTGCTGATTTCCATGAGGCGATTTAGAGCAAAGTGAGGCACTCGGCCAAGCCCGTGAATGAGCGGGGCCATTCGTGCGCAGGGGTTAGGACGTCACGCGAAGGCACAAAGTCCTTCGCGTGGGCCGTAGCGATCAACCGCCAATCGGGTAGGGCGTGATGATGTTGCCGGATTTGAATTTTTCGGGGTACAGAATCACCTGCGTGCCAGGTTGGTCAAATTGTCCTAACTCTTTGCCGTTGACCTTTTGGAATTGCGTCATCAGGATGCGTGGTTCGGCCCACTCGCCATCGGGGCCAAACTTGACATCCCCCGCCACTGTTTTGAATGTGGTCTTGTGGATGTGCTGGGCCAACACATCGTCTTTGAGCGATTTGGTGGTCGTGATGGCTTGCTCGAGTACCTGCATTTGGGCATAGGTTGTGGGCGGCACATAAAAGCCAAGCGCGTCCAGACCTTGTCCTGCGGTAGCAGCGCGGTAACGTGCGATCATCTCTTTCATGCCTGGGAACTGCATGCTGGGTTCAGGCAAATACAGTTCGTAATTCACCAAGCCATTGATCACGCCAGAGAGCTGTTGCTTGAGCGCCGCCACTTGAAGGCCTACCATAGCGCCACCGAACATAGTGGCCTTGAGTTTGATCTCAGCGGCTGCACGGATAAGCCCGGAGCTGTCTGCGACATAAGAGCCGGCAAAAATCAGATCGGGTTTGACCGCTGCGATCGCGCGTACGACGGATGAAAAATCGACCTGATTGGGTGGATACGACTTGTCGTACACCACGCGAAAGCCCAGTCGCTTGGCATGGTTGCGTGCGCCTTCAAGAGCATTGTTGGCAAACTCAGAATCTGCGCCCACCAAGGCCACGGTTTGCGGCCTGGGTGTGAGTTTGGCGGCCACTTCAAAGAAGCCTCGTGCCAATTCATCTTTGCCATTGGGGCCATAAGCCATCATTTGAAAGTACTTGTCGTATTTAAACTGGTCGTTCAAACCCAATGCCAGATTGCCCATCATCAGTTTTTTACGCTCAATGATCAGGGGCATGGCTGGCGCGATCAAATTGGTACCTGTTCCGACCAGCATGTCCACCTTGTCAACGTCGATCAGCTTGGTATACAAGCCGGGCGTTATAGTGGGATTTGTCTGGTCATCATAAATCACCAACTCAACTTTGCGACCCAAGAGGCCGCCGCGTTTGTTGACGTCCTCTAACCACAGCTGCATTGTCGCTTGTGCAACCTTGCCAATCGAGGCATTGCCACCGGTCAAGGGCAAGGTGCCACCGAATTTAATCGGCCCAGTTTGGCCGAATCCGGACCCTGAATAAACCATGGCCGTCGCAACGGGCAAGGCCAACATCACCTGTCGGCGGGAGGGGTGAGAAGAAGAAGTCATGTTTGTCTCCAACGTATTGTTTTAAGTCACACACTCACCGTAGCACAAAGAAAATTGCTGTGCAATAGAAGTAAGCCGTAGGCTCACATCTGTATTTACCCTACGTATACGTAGCTTTGAAATCAAATTACGCTTGTACCCGTAGACCACTTTAGAGAAATGAGATCATCATGCGTCTTGGTTACTTCACCATGCCCGTACACCCTGCTTCACGCAGCCCCACAGAAACTTTGAGAGAAGACAGGGACATCATCATCCTGGCCGATGAATTGGGTTATCACGATGCCTTTGTGGGCGAACACTTGACCGACTTGGTGGAAAACATCACCAGCAGCATGGTGTTCCAGTCTAGCCTCATTCATTCGACCAAAAACATTCGGCTCGGTACCGGCACTTCCAATTTGTCACATGTGCACCCTGTGCTGGTGGCGTGTCATGCCGCCATGTTCGACCATTTGTCCGAAGGGCGGTTTATTCTGGGTGTCAGCCCTGGCGCATTGCCCTCGGATGCCGAAGCCTTGGGCATCTTGGACCAAGACCGCAACCAGATGTTTGCAGATTCCATCGATGTGATTCTCAAGCTCTGGCAAAGCGATCCGCCCTACAACATCGACTTGCCAAACAACCGTTACAAGGTGACGACGCAAACCACACTCGACGAGTTCTGCCACACAGGCAAGATGTACAAGCCTTATCAACGCCCACGCCCCGAAATTGTGGGTACCGTTGTGGCACCATTTTCAAAAGGCGTGATTGCCATGGGTGAGAAAGACTTGCACCCCATCTCTGCCAATTTTCTCTACGATCAGTGGCTCACCTCGCATTGGACTAACTATGCTCTAGGCAAGGCCAATGTAGGCATTGAAGCCTCGCGTGCCGATTGGCGTGTAGCTCGAACCATCATGGTTCATGACGATGACAAAGTTGCGCGTGAATACGGTAAAACATCTGAGCAAAGTCCCTATCGGTTTTATTATCGAAACTTGGGTTACAAGCTGCGAAAAGGTAAGCGAGATGCGGTCTTTACCATGGACGGCAAAACTCCTGATGCCCCAGTTCCTTTGGATGACATCCTCGATCAATTGGTCATTGCAGGTAGCGTCAACCATGTGGTTGATGAAATATTAAAACTGCACGAAAAATTGGGTGGTTTTGGTGAATTGGTTTATGCCGGATTGGATTGGG
>CALCBL010000134.1 GCA_937897495.1 uncultured Burkholderiales bacterium | reverse complement strand
CGTTGACTTGGCGATTGCCAATGTGAATTTCGCCGCTGCTAATTTCTTCTAAGCCAGCAATCATGCGAAGCAATGTGGACTTGCCGCAACCAGAGGGGCCCACTAAAACGGTGAAAGAGCCGTCTTTAATTTCAATATCGACCCCGTGAAGGATGGGGACTTCGCCAAAGTTCTTTTTGACGGTACGAATCGATACACTGGCCATTGGCAAATTCCTAGAAAAACGCCACAGTGGTACACATGACCACGGGCAGACTGCTCAAACTAGTTGGGAGTATCACACCCTTGAGGGGTATCTCTTATCCTAGATTACCCTAATTGGTCAGACCAGATTGGCGGTAGATTTCATCATCTTAGGCCTATGCAGCTTGGCCTAGAATGTGGCCATCATGAGCGAACAACTCCACCCTTTACACACCAGTTTGAGCCTAGCGCAAGCAGCGCTTATTTTGGACGAATGCTTGGCAGTCCGGCAAAAAGAGGACTTGCTGCCTTTGGCCGTGGCCGTGCTTGACGCCGGTGGGCAATTGGTCGCTTTTAAGCGCGAAGATGGCTGTGGTGTCATGCGCTATGACATTGCTTTTGGCAAGGCTTGGGCCGCATTAGGCATGGGCATGTCAACCCGCCTCATTCGCGACAGGTTGGCCAATCGTCCCGCTTTTCAAAGCGCTTTGGCCTCGGCTTCCGATGGCAGATTCATTCCAGTGCCTGGCGGGGTGCTGATTTTGAACGAACAGAAATCAGTCATTGGTGCGGTTGGCGTTAGCGGTGATGCCTCTGATCGCGATGAATACTGTGCCATTCATGCCATTCAAGTTGCTGGGCTTGGCTGTGAGCCCGCTTCACATCAGTCCGAATGGCGGAACGCTGGACTTTAGGCGTTTCTGCTTCTGGTTTATGATGTTTGTTGCACCCATTGATATGCATCAGTGGGACTCATTTCAGCAGTACCAAAAGGAGACGCAGTGACTCATTTTTCTAATATCAAACGCCGTGCACTTGTTGCATTCATGGCTTCCATGGCTGGTGCCACATGCTTGCCAAACTTGGCACAAGCACAAACCAATTTTCCAAGCAAAACCATTCGTTTGATTGTGCCTTTTCCTGCAGGTGGGCCCACCGATATTTTTGCGCGCCAATATGCCATTGGCTTGTCCAAGGTGTTGAATCAAAGTGTGATCGTGGACAACAAAGCGGGCGCCAGTGGTGCCATTGGCTCCCTTGAAGTCAAACGCAGTCAACCCGACGGGCATACATTGCTGTTTGGAACAGCCTCCAATTTGGCGCTTTACAACCTCATGGCCACAAAGCCTCAATACGATTATTTAAAAGACTTCATTACCGTGGCCGTGGTGGGCGGGTCGGCGGTGGTCATCATGGCCAATAAGGAAGCACCCCAAACTCTAAAAGCTTTAATTGACCAAGCCAAAGCGGCACCGACTAAATTCAGATACGGATCGCCAGGTCAGGGCACTTATTTGCATTTGTCCATGGAGCGGTTCTTGTTGGAGTCTGGTGCCAAAATTGAGCACATTCCTTACAAAGGCAGCGGTCAAGCCAAGCCAGCTTTGTTGGGCAACCAAACTGAAACCATGGTCGATGCGCTGGGTTCTGCATTGCCTTTGCACCAAGGTGGCCAAGCCAAAATTTTGGCCATTGCATCCAACAAACGTTCTAGCTTGGCCCCCGATGTGCCCACCGTGAACGAAGCATTGGGCATTAAGGGTTTTGAAGCTGTTTTGTGGAATGGCGTAGCGGCACCTGCTGGAACGCCCAAGGCCGTGATTGATATTTTGGCAGCTGCCACAGCCAGGGTTTTGAAAGATCCAACATTGGTAGAACAACTCAAACAACTGGCCATGGAAACCACAGACTCAACACCTGAGTCGGCGACCGAATACATCAAAGAAGAAATGATGCGATGGAAACCGGTGATTGAGAAAACAGGTTTGCGGATTGAATAATGAGTGCACCGCGAATTGCACTCATCCATGCCACCCCCCTTGCCATAGAGCCGGTCAATTCGTCGTTTAAAAAGCTTTGGCCAGAAGCTTCTTTGCAAAATATTCTGGACGACAGTTTGTCCAAGGACCATGCAGCAGCGGGGTACCTCACGGCTGACATGGTAGAGCGATTCATTGACTTGGCGCAATACGCCAAGCGCGCAGGTTGCCAAGGTATTTTGTTCACTTGCTCTGCATTTGGCGAAGCCATCGAAGCGGCTGCTGCGGCTGTGGCCATGCCCACTTTAAAACCCAACGAAGCCATGTTTGAGGATTCATTGCGAGTGGCTTTGGAAGCTAATCAAAACGAAGCAGAAGTTTTAAACATAGGGCTGGTGGCGACATTCGCAGCATCTATCGTGTCGATGAGTGAAGAGTTCAATGCACTCACAGCAGGTCTTAAGCGACAAGTTAAATTGCATTCACTTTTTGTTCCGAATGCCATGGATGCGCTTGCGCAAGGACATGCAGAGGATCACCACAGGCTGATTGCGCAAGGTGTTCAAACAATGCCGGCCTGCGATGTGATCATGCTGGCACAATTTTCAATGGCAGCAGCTCAAACGCTGGCCCAATCCAAAACCAACACGAGCATTTTGACCAGCCCTGAATGCGCGGTTTTGGCACTTCAAAAACGGATGAAAAATGTCTGAAGTCAGAGCGAAGCGCTTTCAGTTAGAAGAATTCACAGCCGCTGCCATGATGGCCTTGGGCTTGCCCAGCGAAGACGCAGCCACAGTGGCCACGCTCATGGTACAGGCCGACATGCAAGGCTCAGACGGCCATGGCGTCATTCGTTTGGCACCTTACGCCAAACGAATCTTGGCAGGCGGAATTAATCTAAAACCAAACATCAAAGTGGTTCAAGAACGCACGGCCATGGCGTTGGTTGATGGCGACAATGCAATGGGCCACTTGGTCATGAAAAAGGCCACCGAGTTGGCCATTCACAAAGCGCGCACTGCAGGCATTGCTTGGGTGGGCAGCAGATTGAGCAACCATGCAGGGCCTGCTTCTTTGTATGCGCGCATGGCTTTACAGCACGACATGATTGGCTTGTACTTTGCTGTTGGCAATGCCAACCATTTACCACCTTGGGGTGGCCTTGACATGCTGTTGTCTACCAATCCCATTGCGGCGGCCATTCCTACTTTGAATGAAGTACCTGTGGTGCTGGACATGGCCACCACGGTGGCGGCTTATGGCAAAGTAAAAGCAAAAGCGCAGCGTGGTGAAATGATGCCCGAGGGTTGGATGATTGACC
>CALCBL010000133.1 GCA_937897495.1 uncultured Burkholderiales bacterium | reverse complement strand
CTGAAGTGATCCAACGGCGAGGTTCGTTAAATTTGTAATACTGAGCGGCCCACATTTGGTGCTGACCCACATCAGATGTGATGTAAGCATCAGCATCTTTGGTCAGGTTGTACAAAGTTTGAATGACCTTTTGCGGCTTGATGACCTCGGTATTTTCGCTGTCGTACTTCATGCAATTGCGTTTGCGCCAGCCGTCGATGGTGGACCACCAGGCACCCAATGCATGGCTGTCGGGCTTGAGGCCCGACTCTTTGATCATGGCAATGAGTTCGATCAGAACATCTTTGACATCGCCCACAATAGGCACATCGACCTTCACTCGCTTGGAAATGCTAGAGGGGTCAATGTCAATGTGAATGATCTTGCGCTCGTTTTGTGCAAAGTGTTTGGGATTGCCAATGACGCGGTCGTCAAAGCGCGCGCCCACAGCCAGCAACACGTCTGAGTGCTGCATGGCGTTGTTGGCTTCCCATGTGCCGTGCATGCCGAGCATGCCTAGGAACTTTGGATCGGTAGCGGGATAGGCGCCCAAGCCCATGAGGGTGTTGGTCACGGGGTAACCCAACATGTCGACCAACTGGCGCAACTCTGCTGAGGCATTGCTTAAGAGCACGCCGCCACCGGTGTAAATGTAGGGACGCTTGGCTGCCATCAACAATTGAAGGGCCTTGCGAATTTGTCCACTGTGGCCTTTGCGCACAGGGTTGTAGGAGCGCATTTCAACTGTTTCAGGGTAGCCGTGATAAGGCACCTTGTTAAACGAAACGTCTTTGGGAACATCGACCACCACCGGGCCAGGACGGCCGCTGCGTGCAATGTGGAATGCTTTTTTCATGATCAAGGCCATGTCGCGGGCATCTTTGACCAGGAAGTTGTGTTTCACGATAGGGCGCGTAATGCCCACGGTATCGCATTCTTGGAAGGCATCGAGGCCAATAGCGGCAGTGGGCACTTGGCCACTGATAATGACCATGGGAATGCTGTCCATGTAGGCCGTTGCAATGCCGGTGACAGCATTGGTGAGGCCCGGGCCAGATGTGACCAAAGCAACACCGACATCACCCGTGGCGCGGGCATAGCCATCGGCCGCATGCACAGCAGCCTGCTCGTGGCGAACCAAGACGTGCTGAATGGTGTTTTGCTTGAAGAAGGCATCATAGATGTGCAATACCGCACCACCCGGGTAACCCCAGATGTACTTGACGTTCTCGGCTTGAAGGGCTTTAACGAGAATTTCGCCACCGCGCAAATCGACGGGCGACAAAGAAGAAGCTGCGCTGTTGGCAGCTGTGGCGGCACTGGCCATTTCAGCTTTGGAGATTTCCATATTCAACCTTTGTGAATTTCTCT
>CALCBL010000132.1 GCA_937897495.1 uncultured Burkholderiales bacterium | reverse complement strand
TCATCCAATCTGCGGCTGTGGCCATGCCGTTGTAAAAAGCGGGGATGCGTCGGCCAGCGACGTAGTATTCGTCTGCATCGGAAGTTCGACCTGCGACACCTATGAAGGCATAGATCATGACCGTCGAAAATAAAAAGATAGGGCCAATTAAATTTCTAGATAGGCCTTGATGTTCCGCCCAACCCATGATGCCCATTAAGCAAAGCAGCAAAATAACGTAAGCCAAAACGTTGCGATGTAGCCGCCATTGGTAGGCGGCATACTTTTGCTGAAATGAGGCAGATGGTTTCAATCGGCTTTTCCAAGTTGCGTCCAGGTTTCAACCACGGTGTCTGGATTCAATGAGATGGAGCTGATGCCCTGCGCCATGAGCCAACGCGCAAAGTCTGGATGGTCGCTTGGGCCCTGGCCACAAATGCCCACGTATTTCCCTTGACGCAGGCACGCCTGAATGGCCTGTGATATCAAGGTTTGAACTGCCAAATCGCGTTCGTCAAAATCGACAGCCAACAACTCCAAGCCGGAGTCGCGGTCTAAGCCCAAAGTGAGCTGCGTCAGGTCGTTAGAGCCGATTGAAAAGCCATCGAAGTATTCCAAGAACTGCTCAGCCAAGATGGCGTTGCTGGGCACTTCGCACATCATGATGATTTTCAGTTCGTCCTGACCGCGCTTCAGGCCATGTTTGTCCAACAACTGGGTGACACGATCGGCTTGACCTAGGGTGCGAACAAACGGAACCATGACTTGCACATTGGTCAAGCCCATCTCGCCGCGGACACGCTTGATGGCTTCACACTCCATGGCAAAGGCCTCGCCAAAATCTTCGCTGATATAGCGCGCTGCACCCCGAAAACCCAACATCGGATTTTCTTCTTCTGGTTCGTAGCGGCTGCCGCCAATGAGTTTGCGATACTCATTGCTCTTGAAATCTGACAAGCGAACAATGACCGGCTTGGGCCAAAAAGCGGCGGCAATGCTGGCCACGCCTTCTGTGACTTTGTCGATGTAAAACGCCTTGGGTGAAGCATGGCCCCGCGCCACAGACTCCACCGCTTTTTTCAAGTCGGCATCGATGTTGGGATAATCCAAAATGGCTTTGGGGTGAACACCAATGTTGTTGTTGATGATGAACTCTAAACGCGCCAAGCCAACGCCTTGATTGGGCAACTGCGCAAAGTCAAATGCCAACTGCGGATTGCCTACGTTCATCATGATTTTGGTGGCAATTTCGGGCATGGTGCCCCTGACCACTTCCGTCACTTCCGTTTCGAGCAAGCCATCGTAAATTCGCCCCGTATCACCTTCGGCGCAACTCACGGTCACAAGCGTGCCATCCTTCAATTGGCTCGTGGCATTGCCGCATCCCACCACCGCCGGAATACCTAACTCTCGTGCAATGATGGCAGCATGACAAGTGCGCCCTCCACGGTTGGTCACGATGGCGCTGGCGCGCTTCATCACGGGCTCCCAATTGGGGTCTGTCATGTCAGTCACCAACACATCGCCGGCTTGTACTTGGTCCATCTCTGAAATGCTTTGCACCAAACGAACAGGGCCTGTGCCAATTTTTTGGCCAATGGCACGACCCTCAGCCAGCACCGTGCTCGTGCCTTTGAGTTTGTAACGAAGTTCTGCGGTGCCTTTAGACTGGCTCTTCACGGTTTCAGGACGAGCCTGCAAAATATAAATCAAGCCGTCGGTGCCATCTTTGCCCCATTCGATGTCCATCGGGCGGCCGTAGTGCTTTTCAATCACCATGGCGTATTGCGCCAGCTGCGTAATGTCTGCGTCTGACAATGAGTAGCGATTGCGCAACTCCATGGCCACATCCACCGTTTTCACCAGCTTGCCTGAGCTGGCTTTTTCTTCGGGTGTGGAGAAAATCATTTGCAGAAGCTTAGAGCCCAAATTGCGTCGAATGACGGCTTTGTTGCCTGCGGCCAGCATGGGCTTGTGCACATAAAACTCATCGGGATTCACGGCGCCCTGCACCACTGTTTCGCCCAAGCCATAACTGGAAGTGATGAACACCACATCTTCAAAACCTGTTTCGGTGTCAATGGTGAACATCACGCCTGCAGCGCCCAGGTCAGAACGAACCATGCGCTGCACCCCTGCTGACAATGCCACTTCTGAGTGTGCAAAACCTTTGTGCACGCGGTAACTGATTGCACGGTCGTTGTACAAGGAGGCAAACACCTCCTTCATCTTGTGCAGAACATCTTCAACACCAACGACATTCAAAAATGTTTCTTGCTGGCCTGCAAAAGACGCATCTGGCAAATCTTCGGCCGTGGCCGAGGAACGCACCGCAAAGGAGGCTTGCGCATTGCCAGCGCTCAGAACTGCAAATTGCTCACGAATGGCCTTCTCCAAATCTGCAGGGAAAGGCTGCGCCTCGACCCAGCCACGGACTTCGGAACCCACTGCGACCAGGGCTCGAACATCCTCCACATCCAAATCGTTCAATTTTTGGTTGATGCGATCGACCAAGCCGCCGTGCTTTAAAAACTCTCGAAAGGCATGCGCTGTGGTGGCAAAGCCTGTAGGGACTTTGACACCGTTGGGCAGTTGCGAAATCATCTCGCCCAAGCTGGCATTTTTGCCCCCTACAGATTCAACATCCGTCATTCGAAGAAGTTCAAAGGGAACGGCCAACGCGTCCTTTGCAAAAAGCTGAGACATAAAAACTCCAATATTAAAAAACGGCTTTGAGCCCGAACCAACTCTCAGAATCTTGATTGTTTTTAGACTGGATGACTGAGCGCCAGCAGGCGGTAGATAATGCAAGTGATTTTAGGTCTCAACTCCCTGCTCACCCCATTAAAATTTCAACAATGCCCAACAGAACCGTTTTTTTCATCTCCGACGGCACCGGAATTACGGCCGAAACCTTTGGCAAGGCCATCTTGGCCCAATTTGAGATGAAAACAAGGTACATCCGGCTTCCTTTTATAGACAGTGCAGACAAGGCACACCAAGCCGTCCGCCAAATTAACCACACTGCAGAGATCGAGAACAAAAAACCCATCGTGTTCACCACCTTGGTGAACATGGAAGTTCTCCAAGTGATTCGGGATGGTTGCAAGGGCATGTTGCTGGACATGTTTGGCACCTTCGTCAACCCGCTAGAAGAAGAGTTGGGCATCAAATCGCACCACCGAGTGGGCCGCTTTTCCGATGTCAGCAAGAGCAAGGACTACCACGATCGCATTGAGGCCATTAACTTCTCACTGGCTCACGATGATGGACAGTCCAACCGAGATTTGGAGTCAGCAGAGGTGATCTTGGTGGGTGTGAGCCGAAGTGGCAAAACCCCCACCAGCCTGTATCTGGCCATGCAACACGGTTTGAAAGCGGCCAACTACCCCCTCATTCCGGAAGACTTTGAACGCAAGCAACTGCCACCGGCTTTGGTGCCACACCGCAAAAAGATCTTTGGGCTCACCATTCACCCAGATCGACTTTCAGAAATTCGAACAGAGCGACGCCCGAACTCCAAATACGCCAGCATTGAAAACTGCCGTCAAGAAGTAGCAGATGCTGAATCAATGATGCGCCGATCGGGCATTCGGTGGCTCTCGACCACCACCAAATCGATTGAAGAAATTGCCACCACCATCCTGCAAGAAATCAAACCCGAGCGTTTGATTTACTGATGCGCTGATTTAGCGCAGGGTGTCGGCCAATTTTTCAGCACAGCGTTGCGCCACTGACAATTCACGCGCCTCTACCATCACGCGAACCAGCGGCTCGGTACCGCTAGGCCGAATCAGGACGCGGCCCGTGTCTGCCAATTCTGCTTCAACGTCCTTCAAGGCTTGCGCCAGTTGAGGGCTGTCTTTCCAGTTTTGGTCTTTGGTCAGGCGCACGTTGATCAGCACCTGCGGAAAGAGCACCACATCGACCAATAACTCAGCCATGGTTTTGCCTGTGGCCACACACGCCTGCAACACCTGCAAAGCGCTGATCAAACCATCGCCTGTGGTGTGCTTGTCTAAAGCCAACAAGTGACCTGAGCCCTCTCCGCCCAGCAGCCAAGCATTCTCTTGCAAGGCTTCCAACACATAACGGTCGCCCACCTTGCTTCGGATGAAGGGAATGTTTTTGTTTTTAAGGGCCACTTCGACGGCCATGTTGGTCATGAGGGTGCCCACCACCCCAGACACCACTTCGTCGCGGGCCAATCGATCGCAAACCATGAGGTAGAGCAACTCATCGCCGTTGTACAAGCGGCCCGATTTATCGACCAGCTGCAGGCGATCGGCATCGCCATCTAGCGCAATGCCGTAATCGGCTTGATGGGCTTTGACGGCCTCTACAACCGCTTCGGGGTGCGTGGCACCAACCCCCTTGTTGATGTTCAGGCCATCGGGCGAACACCCAATGGCAATGACATCGGCACCCAGTTCATGAAATACCTTGGGTGCAATTTGATAGGCTGCGCCATTGGCAGCATCCACCACAATCTTCATGCCCTTCAAAGTGAAGTCATTGCTGAAAGTGCTTTTGCAAAACTCGATGTACCGACCCGCAGCATCGTCCAAGCGCTTGGCCTTGCCCAGCTGCGCAGATGAAGCCCAAACGGGGGGCTGATCGACCAGCGCCTCGACAGAAGTTTCCCAAGCATCACTGAGCTTGGTGCCTTTGGCGCTGAAAAACTTGATGCCATTGTCTTCAAAGGGATTGTGGCTGGCACTGATGACCACGCCTAAGGAAGCGCGCCTGGCCCGTGTGAGATAGGCCACAGCAGGTGTTGGCACAGGGCCCAACAAAACAACATCGACACCCGCCGAATTAAAGCCAGACTCCAGCGCACTTTCTAGCATGTAACCAGAAATTCGCGTGTCTTTGCCAATCAAAACGACAGGATGGTCTTCCGTTTGACGCAACACACGACCGACGGCGTGTGCCAAGCGCATGATGAAATCTGGCGTGATGGGAGCTAGGCCAACGGTGCCCCGAATGCCATCGGTTCCAAAGTATTTTCTGGTCATGGTTGTTGTTCTTTTTGGATCGAATGAGAATGGCTTGATTTTAAATCTTCAGAGACTGCCAAACACGCAAAGCCTGCACAGTTTCTTTCACATCGTGCACTCGAACCACTGAAGCCCCGTTTTGAACGGCAATAAGGGCTGCAGCCACACTGGCACCCACTCTGTCCTTGGGCTCAGGTGCTTTCCCTTGAATGGCTGTCAGCTTGCCCAAAGTGCCTTTGCGCGACCAGCCTGCCATCAGCGGATGGCCTAGAGACAACAGTTCTGATTGACGCTGTAGCAAACTTAAATTTTGCTCAAGCGTTTTACCAAAACCAATACCTGGGTCTAAAACAATGCGATTGGCCTGTACCCCACTGTGCCTCAATTTCAAAACTTGCTGGGTCAAGAAATCTTTGACCAAAGGCAAGGCATCACCGGTCATGGGCTGCGCCAACATGGTGAGTGGTTCTTGGTGCATGTGCATCAGGCAGACGCCACATTGAGGATGACGTGCCACCACCTGCAGGGCACCTGCTTGCCGCAAAGCCCAGATGTCGTTCACCACATCAGCCCCCAAGTCCAAGGCTGCTTGCATCACTTCTGGCTTGTAGGTATCGACCGAAATAGGCACGTTCCAAGTGAGTGCTTCTTGCAAAAATGGCAACACGCGCTTCAACTCTTCTTCGACGCTGACGGGCTCTGCACCGGGCCTAGAAGACTCTCCCCCAATGTCCAAAATGTCGGCACCCTGAGCCAGCAGGGTTTGAGCATTTTCAAGGGCAATCGACAAGCTACTGTAACGCCCTCCATCGGAAAAAGAATCGGGCGTGAGGTTCACAATGCCCATGACTTTGGGCTGGGTGAGGTCAATCGCGAACCTAGAGGTCTGCCAAATGGGTTGGGTCATGAAATACAACGGATTTGGAGTTTCAGTTCAGCAGCTTCAAACAATAACGGGGCCGAAGCCCCGTATTGATGATGGATAGGATTAGGCCGCGTTGGGCTCTGGATCGACTTTGACAGGGGGCGTGCCGCCTGCATCGTCACTGCCAGAAGGCGGAATGCGGGGCGTCCAATCTTTGGGGGCCTTGGGTTCACGACCGGCCATGATGTCGTCAAGCTGAGTGACGTCAATGGTTTCCCACTCTAACAAGGCCTTGGCCATGGCGTGCATCTTGTCGCTGTGCTCTTCAATTAAGCTGCGCGCCAATTTGTACTGCTCATCAATGATGCGGCGCACTTCAGCGTCAACCTTTTGCATGGTGGACTCGGACATGTTGGTGGTCTTGGTGACAGAGCGACCCAAAAACACTTCGCCTTCATTTTCGGCATAGACCATGGGGCCCAAGGCAGTGGTCATGCCATAACGCATGACCATGTCGCGGGCAATTTGGGTAGCACGCTCAAAGTCGTTGCTGGCGCCCGTGGTCATTTGCTTCATGAACACTTCTTCGGCAATGCGGCCACCAAACAACATGCTGATTTGGTTCAGCATGTATTCACTGTCGTAGCTGTAACGATCGCGCTCGGGCAAGCTCATGGTGACACCCAAGGCACGTCCACGAGGAATGATGGTGACCTTGTGCACAGGATCACATTTGGGCAACAGCTTACCGATGAGGGCGTGACCCGACTCGTGATAAGCCGTGTTGCGACGCTCGTCTTCAGGCATGACCATGCTCTTGCGCTCAGGGCCCATGAGAATTTTGTCTTTGGCTTTTTCAAAGTCTTGCATTTCCACAACGCGGGCGTTGCGACGTGCCGCCATGAGGGCCGCTTCGTTGCACAAGTTGGCCAAATCGGCACCACTCATGCCAGGTGTACCGCGAGCGATAACGCCGGGGTTCATGTCTTGGCCGATTGGGATTTTGCGCATGTGCACAGCCAAGATTTGTTCGCGGCCGCGAATGTCGGGCAAGGTGACATACACCTGGCGGTCAAAACGACCGGGGCGCAAAAGCGCTGCATCCAGGATGTCGGGGCGGTTGGTGGCAGCCACCACAATCACGCCGAGGTTGGTTTCAAAGCCGTCCATCTCAACCAACATTTGGTTGAGGGTTTGCTCGCGTTCGTCGTTGCCACCGCCCAAACCAGCACCACGCTGGCGGCCGACTGCGTCAATCTCGTCGATGAAAATAATGCAGGGTGCATTTTTCTTGGCGTTCTCGAACATATCGCGAACACGGGCCGCACCCACACCCACAAACATTTCAACGAAATCTGAACCGGAGATGCTGAAGAAAGGCACCTTGGCCTCGCCTGCAATGCTCTTGGCCAACAAGGTTTTACCGGTACCAGGAGGGCCAACCAACAGCAAGCCACGCGGAATTCGGCCACCCAGTTTTTGGAATCTGGCAGGGTCCTTCAAA
>CALCBL010000131.1 GCA_937897495.1 uncultured Burkholderiales bacterium | reverse complement strand
TACCAATCGCATCGACCGCATCATGCCAATGGGTTACAAAAACCATGGCTTGGCGACAAATTCTCTTGCGGCGTCTGACAAAGTTTCTGCTACAGCGCCCTTTGCCTTAAAACCCTATGCCAACTTGTTTGGCATCTACATGCCTGATGGCATTGCCACATTCAGTGCCAATGGCACCACCTACATCATTACGGCCAACGAAGGTGATGACCGTGATGATTTTCTGGCAACAGGTCAAAAAGAAACACAACGTGTTGGACACAGCAGCATGGTCCTTAGCAGCAGCGCATTTCCTAATGCAGCAGACCTGAAAAAAGACACGGAACTTGGACGTCTGACAGTGTTTTCAACCATGGGAAAAAACAGCAGTGGCCAATATGACAAGTTGTACGCCTTGGGCGGCCGCTCGTTCTCAATTTACAACGCAAGCACAGGCGCACAGGTCTATGACTCAGGCAACGATTTAGAAACCTTGTCTTACATCACCATGCCCAGCGCTTTGTTAAGCAAAGATCAAGTTCTGGGACGCTTAGACAACAAAGGCCCTGAGCCTGAAAGCGTTGTGGTGGGTCAGGTCAATCAAAAGACCTATGCCTTTGTTGCGCTTGAGAGATCCAGTGCTATTTTGATGTACGACCTGACAAACCCAGCAGCACCCAAGTTTGTTCAGTGGTTACAAAACACAACTGATTTGACCAATGGTGACATTTCACCTGAGGGCTTGACTTTTGTGCCTGCATCACAAAGCCCTACCGGTAAGGCTTTGCTGATTGCTGGTCATGAAGTGAGTGGCACGGTTTCTGTTTGGGAAATTAAGTAATTCTTGAACATACCGTAAACGGAAAAAAAGCGACTGTGATGACTCGCAGTCGCTTTTGAAGTTTTTGGTGGGCGTTAAAAGTTTCGAGCTTCTGACTACAGCCAACCCGCCTGGACAATAAGTCCGCCCCGCTCTTTCGCTGAGAACGAACTAAGGGAATTCCCATGTTGCGTAGCTTCAAAATCTACGTACATTGAATGGAGGTCAACTACTGGCCAAGGATTCCGCTATGAGAACCTTTTGAATAATTTCGCTGTATTTGTAATTGGACTTGGAGTTTCTCTAGTACCTCTAGACTTCTCAGTCAACGTCGCATTCCCAGCGATAACCAATGCCTTCTCTCTTCCAACACAAAGCATTCGTTGGATTCCTTTTTCCTACGTGCTTACCTACGGCCTCTTAGTGATTGGTTTTGGAGCTTTAGGGGATCGTCTGGGTCACTTGCACATTTTTCGAGCTGGTCTGGTGCTTGCTATTTTTGCGCTATCAATGTGTGCTATTGCGCCGAGCTATCATTTACTTATCGCGTCGCGCATCCTACAAGGTATTTCGGCAGCTATTCTTTTGTCTTGCGCACCAGCAATTGTGACATTTTTATATGCCGAATCTAAGCGCACAAAAGCACTGTCAATTTACGGCAGTATGGCTGCAACAGCGGGAGTGATTGCACCGCTCATCGGCGGTTTTTTGATTGCATGGGTAGATTGGCCAGGTGTTTTTTGGTTTCGAGTTCCAATTGCCATATTGTCTTTGCTGCTGCTACAAATATTAATCATCAAAGAAAAAATTCCAGCGCCAGATCGATCACTAAGTATTTCTGCTTCTGATCAACTATCTTTTCAACTGATGGTTCAAAAGTTTAAAAAAGATCACCGTTTTATTGGGGTGAATGCGCTTAGCGCTGTGATTCAATTCTCTACCTTTTCACTTCCACTGCTGATACCTTACTACTTAACAAATATAGAACTATGGGGCATAGAAAAAATTGGCTTTCTGTTGAGCACTTGGGCGCTAGGTACTCTTGTTGGCTCATGGAGCGTTGACCAACTTGCAATTAAATTATCAACAAACCTTATTGCAAACATTGGTGCATGGCTAACAGCCATCAGTTTATTTTTCATTGCGCTTTGTTCCACCAATACGAATTTAGACTTTATTTTTTTAGCCGTCATCATTCAAGGTTTTGGTCTGGGCTTATTCCAAGTTGCTTACTCTGATATTGTTATCAAATCACTGCCTTTGCAGGCACGCGGAATTGCTGGGGGAATAACTGTGATGACACGCACTGTGGGAGTTGCAATTGGCTCACTGGTTTGGCTTTGGATCCTTGACCAATTTTTATCAACATCAAAAGAATTGTTATCAATTGCGAATTCAGAGTTTATTCAAGGATTCCAGATGGTCTTTTTAATTGCGGCAGGTGTGATACCTGTTTTTTTAGCTTTTCAATACCTTGTCAATCAAATGTTCGATCATAAACCTATCGTTCAGAAGACAAAAATCTAAAGATTTTTAAATTTTTCAAACCAATCAAAACAAGGAATCACCATGACAGAACGCAAAGTAGCCATCATCACCGGT
>CALCBL010000130.1 GCA_937897495.1 uncultured Burkholderiales bacterium | reverse complement strand
AATCTGTTTGGCAATTACAACCTAGCTTGGCAACTGGCCGTTGCCATTGGCCTAGCAGCAGGCCTGTTCCAAATGACCATGAACACTCAGCCCTCTGAAAGAATTCGCCTTCAGTCAGCGTAACTGAAGAAGTGGGGTCAAATAAATGGGGTCAGAGCAACATTAATTTAATCAGCGTAGCCGGGGTTGGTGCGGTCTAGGATGCGCATCATGGCTTCGAAGTAGAGTCTTTCTCGGTCGCCTCGTGGATGGCGGTCGGCGCCAGACGGGGTGAGAACTTTTTGGATAACCTCGTCACTCAAGATATTCAAGTCCTTGCCCGTGCTCATGGCCAGCACCTGGGTTTGACAGGCTTTTTCTAACTTGTACAAACGCCTGTAAGCCTGAGCCACAGTGTCTCCAATCGTGACCACACCATGATTTTTCATGAACAACACAGTTTTGTCGCCCATCAATTTAGCCAAGCGTTCACCTTCTTCAAGCGAGGATGCCAAGCCCGTGTAGGTATCGTCATAGGCAATGCGGCCATGAAAAAATGCCGCTGTTTGCGTGGCAGGCACAAGCCGATTGTCTTGCAGCATGTTCAGCGCAGTAGCCCATGGCTGATGCGTGTGCAACACCACCTTGGCGCCCGTGATTCGGTGCAAAGGGGCGTGGATGGTTTGACAAGACAGTTCAACCACACCACGTCCTTCTATGGTTTGACCCGCTTCATTGAAAATCATCATGTCACTGGCCTTGGCCTCTGACCAATGCAAGCCAAATGGCAGAACATAATATTGATCAGGACGACCCGGCACACAGGCCGTGAAGTGATTGTCAATGCCTTCTTCAAATTCATCTAAAACGGCCAAGCGCAAGGCGGCGGCCAAATGAATTTTGACTTGCTGAGCTGCGTCTTGGGTGATGGGGGTGTGAAGTGCGTGAACTGTCATGGTTAAACTTCAATCAAATGGGTGAAAGTGGCAAGAGGTTACCCCAAGCTCATTAGAATTCAAGTGGCTTAACCCTAATTTGTGCAACCCTTGTGACTATTAGTCTCCCTTTTAACCCCGATGCCTTGACGCAATTGCCAAGGACCTCAGGGGTCTACATCTTCAAAGGTGCTGGCACGCTGCCGCTTTACATTGGCAAAAGCGTGGACATTCGAAGCAGGGTCATGGCACACCTGCGGGCAGAAGACGAAGTCGAAATGATGTCTCAAACCCTGCAGCTTGAGTGCATTGAAACGGCGGGCGAGATTGGCGCACTGTTGCTCGAGTCGCATTTGATTAAAACCCTGAATCCTATTTTCAATGTTCGATTAAGAAGGTTGCGCAGCCTGTGCACCCTTCAAATTGAGAAGCAAGAGGGTGGTTGGAAGCCCAGCATTGTGAGCGGCAAGGATTTAGGTTTGGGCAAAGTAGAGGGACTTTATGGCCTCTTTGGCTCGGTCCATTCTGCGCAAAACAAGTTGCGTGAATTGGCGGACCAACACCGACTGTGTCTGGGTTTATTGGGGCTTGAAAAAATCAGCAAACGGGGCTGCTTTGGTCTTCAAGTGAAAACTTGTTTGGGCGCCTGTGTAGGACAAGAAGAAAGGCAAGCGCACGACCAGCGGATGTTGTCTGCACTGACCGACATGAAGGTGCATGCATGGCCCTTTGACGGGGCCATTGAACTGGTTGAGCAAAGTGGTGAATGGATTCAACGCCACCGCATTCAAGATTGGCGCTATTTAAGCACCACCTGTTCGAAGTCAAGTGCACTCAAGGTCAGTGTTCAGCAAAGTTTTGACCTCGACACTTACAAGATTCTGGTCAAGCCCATCATGATGGGGAACGCGCGAATTGAAGTGCTTGAATCGACTGATTGAGCTAAATGTCAATGTGATCAAGCCTTTGCCCTTGGAAGTATTGGACAATAGACCCCTTAACGACTGGTCAGATTTTTAAGCGCTATGGCAATTCAATGGTTTCCCGGACACATGCACCTCACGCGCAAAGCGATTGAGGAGCGCATCAAAGACATTGATGTCGTCATTGAAATGTTAGACGCCAGGTTGCCAGGCTCAAGTGCCAACCCCATGTTGGCGCAGCTTATTCAAGGCAAGCCAGGCTTGAAGGTCCTAAGCAAACAAGATTTAGCAGATCCAGAACGCACCCTCATGTGGTTGGCCCACTACAACGCCATGCCCAACGTGAAGGCCATCGGTCTTGATACCAGCATGGTCTCGCCGGCCAAGGCTTTGATTGAAGCGTGTCACCAACTGGCTCCCAACAGGGGCGGCATGGCCAAGCCCATGCGTGTGCTCATTTGCGGCATTCCCAATGTGGGCAAATCCACCCTGATCAATACCCTCAAGGGCAAGAAAGCCGCCAAAACCGGCGATGAGGCGGGTGTGACCAAACTAGAGCAACGCATTACCTTGGCCGACGATTTTTATTTGTACGACACACCGGGTGTGCTCTGGCCGCGCATCATTGTGGAAAAAAGTGGCTATAACTTGGCCGCCAGTGGCGCCATTGGCGTGAATGCCTTTGACGATGAAGAGGTGGCCTTAGAGCTGCTTCACTACCTCATTCCTAAGTATCCACAAGCTTTGGCCTTGCGATACAAAATCAAAGATGTCGACAGCCACACCGACGAAACCATGCTGGAGGCCATAGCGCGCTTTAGGGGTGCTATTCAAAGTGGCGGCAGAGTGAACAACACCAAGGCCGCTGAAATTGTGATTCACGATTTCAGATCAGCTGCCCTGGGTCGTTTAACCCTTGAGACGCCCGCTGAGTTTGCAGAGTGGCTTGCCTCTGGTTTGCAGGCTGATGCCGACAGAGCGC
>CALCBL010000129.1 GCA_937897495.1 uncultured Burkholderiales bacterium | reverse complement strand
AGCGACATTTCTGTTGCAGGCCGGGTTTTAGGCGAGTTTCCAGACTACCTGACACCCGAACAAAAGGTGGCAGACAACTTGGCAGATTTGGGCAAGCGAACGCTCCTCCCAGAAACAAACATCATCAAATTGCCCAACATCAGCGCTTCTGTGCACCAGTTGGCCGGCGTCATCAAAGAACTCCAATCCCAAGGATTCAAGGTTCCTGATTACCCTGAAGATCCCAAAACAGATGCTGATAAAGCCATTAGCGCTCGCTACTCCAAATGTTTAGGAAGTGCCGTCAATCCTGTTTTGCGTGAAGGCAACTCAGACCGCCGCGCCCCGCTGGCTGTGAAGAACTTCGCTAGAAAAAATCCACACAGCATGGGCGAGTGGAGCATGGCTTCACGCTCGCACGTGGCACACATGAAACACGGCGACTTCTACCATGGCGAAAAATCCATGACGATGGACAAAGCACGCGATGTCCGCATGGAACTCATCAACAAGTCAGGCAAAAACGTGGTCTTGAAAGCCAAGGTCTCTTTGCAGGCTGGCGAGATCGTCGACAGCATGTACATGAGCAAAAAGGCCTTGTGCGAGTTTTACGAAGAGCAAATGGAAGACGCCCGCAAATCTGGCGTGATGTTCTCTTTGCACGTCAAAGCCACCATGATGAAAGTCTCGCACCCCATCGTGTTTGGACACGCTGTCAAAATTTTCTACAAAGAAGCCTTTGAAAAGCACGCTAAGGTTTTTGAAGAGTTGGGTATCAATGTCAACAACGGTATGGTTGATCTTGAAGAGAAGATAGAAACATTGCCCCATTCTTTGCATGACGAAATCGTTCGCGACCTGCACGCTTGCCACGAGCACCGCCCCGATTTGGCCATGGTTGATTCCGCCAAAGGCATTACCAACTTGCATGCGCCCAACGACGTGATCGTAGACGCCTCCATGCCCGCCATGATTCGCATTGGCGGCAAAATGTGGGGTGCTGACGGCAAACCCAAGGACACCAAAGCAGTTATTCCTGAGTCCACATTTGCCCGCATCTACCAAGAAGTCATTAATTTCTGCAAAACCAACGGCAACTTCGATCCTCGCACCATGGGCACAGTGCCCAACGTTGGCCTGATGGCGCAGCAAGCTGAGGAATACGGTTCACACGACAAGACATTTGAAATTGCAGAAGACGGCATTGCCAACATTGTGGACATCGCCACAGGCGAAGTCTTGTTGTCACAAAACGTTGAAACGGGCGACATCTGGCGCATGTGCCAAGTGAAAGATGCACCCATTCGCGATTGGGTCAAGTTGGCCGTCACACGTGCTCGCAACTCAGGCACGCCTGCTTTGTTCTGGCTTGATCCTTATCGCCCTCATGAAGCGGAAATGATCAAGAAAGTCGAAACTTACTTGAAAGACCACGACACCAAGGGCCTGGACATTCAAATCATGTCACAAGTTCGCGCCATGCGCTACACCCTAGAGCGCGTGATCCGCGGCTTGGACACCATCTCGGTCACTGGCAATATCTTGCGCGACTACCTCACCGACTTGTTCCCCATCATGGAGTTAGGCACCAGCGCCAAAATGCTGTCCATCGTACCGCTCATGGCTGGCGGCGGCATGTACGAAACAGGTGCAGGTGGTTCAGCACCTAAGCACGTGAAGCAGTTGGTCGAAGAGAACCACCTGCGCTGGGACTCACTGGGTGAGTTCTTGGCCTTGGCAGCTTCTTTGGAAGATTTGGGAATTAAAACTGGCAATCAGAAAGCCAAGGTCTTGGCCAAAGCACTCGATGCTGCCACTGGGTCCTTGTTGGCCAACAACAAAAATCCATCCACTAAAACGGGTGAATTGGACAACCGCGGCAGCCAGTTCTACTTGGCCATGTACTGGGCACAAGAACTTGCAGCTCAAACGGAAGACAAAGATTTACAAGCCAAGTTTTCAACTTTGGCCAAATCTTTGACTGAAAATGAAAAGAAAATTGTGGACGAATTGAAAGCGGTACAGGGCAAACCTGTGGATATCGGTGGCTATTACAAACCCTCAACTGAGTTGTTGCAAAAGGTCATGTGCCCAAGCAACACTTTCAATGCCATTTTGAAAGCCGCCCACGCTTGATGATGTCACTCACACCTGTTTTTCAGCAGGTGCCTTGTGCCAAAACCGCATCACTTACATGGTGCGGTTTTTTTACGATTGAAACAGATCCGTTTGATTCACATTGGCAGCAGTTGCACGTGCTGCTGGCTTTTTGGTCTTTTTAACTTGGGCCGCTGCTTTGAGAGGCGACAACTCCAAAATGGCAGGTGTCTTCTTTTCATCGGCAGCAACGCCCATGCTTTGAACCCCTGGTTTTTTGCTCGTTAACTCTGCTGGCCAACGCTTCAATCGCTTTAATTCACCGCGATTCATACAGCGGTAGAGCGCCAGCAATTCCGCAGACGACTCAGACTCAAGCGCAACGTATTGCTTGCCTAAGTAGTTGATCTCTCTTGCGCAAATAGACAAAGACCCCTCACTTGTTTTGAGATCCGTTCTAGAAAAGGCGGTAATGGCGCGCAATGTGATTTTGTTCATACAAAGTCTAGTTTAACAACTTATGGTTGAAAATCCAATAGTCAAATAACCAATGGTTTTAAAACTATAGGCCGTCAAGCAAATTGTTTAAAAACATAAGCTTAGCCTCTGATTGCATCCCAGATGAGTTTCAAAGAGACCAGAAAGAGCCCCGCCTGAACCAATTTGAAAAACCAAGCCTCTGCAATTCGTCGGGTGAGGTAGGCGCCTAAAAAAGTCACAAGAAGCGCAAAAGGCACCAATAC
>CALCBL010000128.1 GCA_937897495.1 uncultured Burkholderiales bacterium | reverse complement strand
TCATGGCACCCGTTGCAGCCAAAAATTTGGCGGTATCGCCTGCCTTGGTCGGTGTCTACGTCGCCATTACTTACCTTGGTGCCATGATTTCCAGTCTCACCTCAGGTACCAGCGTGACACGTTTTGGTCCCATTCGAGTGAGTCAATTGGGATTGATGCTGTGTGCAATGGGGCTCTGCCTTTGCGCTGTGCCTTGGTTACCCGCTACTGGCTTGGGTGCCTTGCTCATTGGCTTGGGATATGGCCCGATCACACCGGCCAGCTCGCAAATATTGACACGAACAACACCGGCTCATCAAATGTCTCTGGTGTTTTCAATCAAACAAACAGGCGTGCCACTAGGCTCCATGTTAGCGGGCGCCATTGTTCCCAGCCTCATGCTGGGAATCGGCTGGCAATTGAGTTTAATCAGTGTTGCTTTGGTGTGTTTGATCAGTGCCATCTTGTCGCAACCCCTTCGTCATGAAATGGACCAGCAAAGGCAAGTTGGTTTGAAGTTGAACTTCAATACATTGTTGGCACCGATCCGCATGGTGTTGTCGCACCGCACACTGGCCACCATGGCCGGTTGTTCATTCATGTTCTCCATGGTTCAAGTGTCTCTCACCACTTACTTGGTGACTTACTTGCACGATGATTTATCTTATGGGCTGGTGGCCGCTGGATTGCTGCTTTCCATCACACAAATGGGTGGCATCGTTGGGCGAGTTGCCTGGGGCTATGTGGCCGATCATTATTTAAGTTCGCAAAAAATGCTGGCGGGATTGGCCATCAGCATGACCCTTTGCGCGGCTGCAACCCCTCTTTTGTTGCCTATTCTTCCCGTCTATGGTGTCTGGACCCTGCTGCTGCTTTTTGGCGCATCCGCCATTGGTTGGAACGGCGTCTACTTAGCAGAAGTAGCCAGACAGGCACCCGAGGGCAAGGCCAGTGTCGCCACGGGCGGCACCTTGACATTTACTTTTTTGGGCGTGGTGGTCGGCCCACCCCTCTTTGGCGGCTTGTCCACCCTGTTTGGCACCTACGGTGCTGGGTTTTGGGCGCTGGCTGTCATATCAAGTCTTTGCAGCTTTGTTTTGTTGCGCTTAAAGCCTAGCGCCTCGAATTAAATCAACGCCTTTTTCGGCAATCATGATGGTGGGGGCATTGGTATTGCCCGTGACCAAGTGCGGCATGATGGACGCATCAATAACGCGTAAATTTTGCAGGCCATGTACGCGAAGCTCGGCATCGACCACGGCCATCGGATCTTGCGCAGGGCCCATTTTGCAAGTGCCCACAGGGTGGTATTCGGTGTCGGAGTGATCACGCAGAAAGCTTTCAACTTGCGCCGGATTGTTGGCGTCTACCGCGTGAATCATGTCGCCTCTATGAGATGACAATGCGGGCGACTGCATGACACGCAAACCCAATTGGGTCGCCGCCACCAAGGTCTGCATGTCGGCTGACTCTTTGAAAAATGCGGGGTCAATCAGGGGAGCCTCGGTGGGGTTGCGACTGGCCAGAGTTAAGCTGCCACGGCTTTGAGGGCGCATGAGGGTCACGTGCAAGGTGTACCCATGGCCAGCATGCATTTTGCGCGCGTGATCGTCCACAATGCCAGTGCACAGAGCCAACTGAATGTTGGGATACTCGTTGTTGCCTTCGGTAGACACAAAGCCTTGTGTTTCAGACACGTTGGAGGTGATCCAACCCGTTCTATTGCTGCGCCACTCCAGCATGGCCTTGAGCATGTGCCAAGCGCCCTTCAATGAAAAACCCATGGCGTCGTTTATTTTTTGGGTCTTGTAAATCAGCACCGTGGTGATGTGGTCTTGCAAGTTTTGCCCCACGCCAGGCAATTCATGAAACAGGGGAATACCCATGTCTTGCAAATGCAAAGCGGGGCCCACCCCCGACAACATGAGCAATTGCGGCGAGCCAAAAGCACCACCCGCAACAATCACTTCTTTGCGCGCACGCACCTCATGGTTCACGCCACTGACCTTGTATTTGATGCCTACAGCACGTTTGCCTTCAAACATAATTTGCGTGGCGTGCGCATGCGAGATGACATTCAAATTGCTTTGATGGCGGTGGGGGTCAATGTATGCTCTGGCCGCGTTCCAACGCTCGCCGCCCTTTTGCGTGACCTGGCCGGGCGACACACCAAATTGCTGAGCGCCGTTGTAATCGGGGTTGCTGGGAATGCCCTGCTCGTTGCAAGCCTTCATGAACAATTGGTTCAAAGGGCTAGGACTGCGCAGAAAACTCACATTCAAAGGACCGCCCACACCCCGGTAATCTGTTGCGCCAAAGCACTCGTTGTTTTCTGACTTTTTAAAGTATGGCAACACGTCTTGAAAGGACCAACCTGGGTTGCCCAATGCGGCCCAACTGTCGTAATCGCGGGCATTGCCGCGCGTGTAAACCATGGCATTGATGGAAGAGCTGCCGCCCATCACTTTGCCGCGTGGCTGAAATCCTTTGCGACCCTTAAAGCCGGCCTGTGGCACGGTGTTGTAGCCCCAGCTGTTAAGGTTCAAGGAAGCGGTGGCTGCAAATCCCAAAGGAGCCCGAACAAACACCGAGTTGTCTGGGCCGCCAGCTTCTAACAAGCACACAGAAGTATCTTGATATTCACTCAAACGCCCT
>CALCBL010000127.1 GCA_937897495.1 uncultured Burkholderiales bacterium | reverse complement strand
TTGGACGAGTAGCGCATGCTCGCATACCTGACCTAGACCGTGCTTTGCAAGCTGCGCAAAAGGGTTTCGAAACATGGCGAGATATGCTGCCTGTAGAGCGCAACAAAATCATGCGCAAGGCCGCGGCTTTGATGCGTGAGCGTGCTGCCGATATTGCTGCCATGTTGACCCAAGAACAAGGCAAGCCACTGATGGAGGCAAAGGGTGAAGCCATGATTGCGGCTGACCTCATTGAATGGTTTGCCGATGAAGGCATGCGTGTTTATGGCCGTATCGTGCCATCTCGTTTTAACTTGTCAGCACGTCAAATGGTGATCAAGGATCCGGTGGGGCCGGTTGCCGCCTTCACGCCATGGAATTTTCCGATTAACCAAGTGGTTCGCAAAATGGCAGCCGCCTTGGCCTCAGGTTGTTCGATGATTGTCAAAGCGCCCGAGGAAACACCCGCCGCGCCGGCAGCGCTTATTCGCGCTTTTGCAGACGCAGGTTTGCCAGAGGGTGTTCTGGGCTTGGTCTATGGCACGCCAGCTGAGATCTCTAACTACCTCATCCCCCATCCAATCATCCGCAAGATTACCTTCACTGGTTCCACGCCTGTTGGCAAGCAACTGGCTGCATTGGCGGGTCAGCACATGAAACGTGTCACGATGGAATTGGGTGGTCATGCCCCAGTGATCGTTGCCGAAGACGCAGACATTGCCCTTGCGGTGAAGTCGGCTGGGGCCGCTAAGTTTCGCAACGCTGGACAAGTTTGTATTGCGCCCACTCGCTTTCTGGTGCATGAAAGTATCAAGAAGGAATTTGCGGCTCAAATGGTCAAATACACCCAAGCGCTTAAGGTGGGCAACGGTGCCACAGAAGGTACAACCATGGGCCCCTTGGCCAATCCGCGCCGCTTGACGGCCATGGCCGAATTCACTGCTGATGCGATCAAGCAAGGAGCTCAACTTGAATTTGGAGGAGAGCGTATCGGAAGCGAAGGAAACTTCTGGCAGCCCACCATCTTGACCGACGTACCTTTGCACGCCAAGGTGTTCAATGACGAGCCATTCGGCCCAATGGCTGCGATTCGCAGCTTCAACACGCTGGATGAGGCCATCACAGAAGCCAATCGTTTAGCCTATGGCTTAGCAGGCTACGCTTTCACGAAGTCTTTGAAAAATGCTGATTTATTGGCGCGCAGAGTGGAAGTGGGCATGCTTTGGATGAACATGCCAGCCATGCCATCTGCCGAGATGCCGTTTGGTGGCATCAAAGATTCGGGTTACGGTTCAGAAGGTGGACCAGAAGCCATGGATGCCTATTTAAATGCCCGTTCTGTGACCATCATGAACGTCTGAGCAATCAACAAAGCCACTAGTTCTAGTCTCAAATCTAGCGCGTTAGGTTAGGAGCTCATTACTTCAATATCTGAGTCGAAACATCTTGTCGAAAACAGTCATATCTAATAGGAGTGACGAAATGAATCAACCAGGTTTGTTACAAGACAAAGTGGTGGTGGTAACAGGTGGCGGTGGTGGTATTGGACGTGAAATAGCGCTGGCGATGGCCCGAGAAGGGGCGCGTTTGGTGGTCAATGACATCGGTGCGTCTGTCTCAGGTGAGGGGCTTGATGCCAGCCCAGCCCAACAAGTGGTTAAGGAGATCAAGGCGCTTGGCAGCGAAGCCGTTGCCAACACAGACAGTGTCTCCGACCCCTTGAGCGCTGCTCGCATCATTCAGACGGCGATGGAAAATTTTGGCCGAATTGATGTGGTGGTCAATAACGCTGGTATTTTGCGCGACCGGTTTTTCCACAAAATGAGCGTGGACGAATGGGATGCGGTGATGAAAGTGCATTTGCATGGCGGCTTTTATGTCAGCCGTGCTGCAGCGCCTTATTTCAAGGAACAAGAAAGTGGCAACTACATCCACATGACTTCCACCTCCGGCTTGGTGGGTAACTTTGGTCAGGCCAATTATTCGGCAGCCAAGTTGGGTATCACGGCTTTGTCAAAATCAATTGCGCTGGACATGCTCAAGTTCAATGTTCGCTCCAATTGCATTGCGCCTTTTGCATGGAGTCGAATGATCGGTTCAATCCCGACCGACACGCCAGAACAGCAGGCCCGTGTGGATCGAATCAAGCAAATGACGCCCGCAAAAATAGCGCCCTTGGCTGTGGCCTTGGCGAGTGATGACTCGGCCCATGTCAATGGTCAAGTCTTTGCAGTTCGAAACAATGAAATATTTTTGATGAGTCAGCCGCGTCCTCTGCGTTCGGTTCATCGCAGCGAGGGTTGGACGCCCCAAACCGTGCTGGATCAGGCTATGCCTGCGCTCCAGTCGAGCTTTTTTGATTTGGAACGTTCCGGCGATGTGTTCAGCTGGGACCCTATTTAAATCAACTTTTTATTCATAGGAAGCAACATGACCAGAGCAATCATTTCCCGTGTTCTCAGGCGCAGTTTGTTGGCCATCGGATTGGCCTTGTTCATGTCGGGGGTGGGCGCACAAACCGCGCCGTCAACCGTCAAACTCATCGTGGGCTATGTCGCTGGTGGTCCTGTGGACGCTGCCGCCCGCGTGTTTGCGCCTGTACTCAGTCGCGAATTAGGTCAAACGGTTGTGGTGGAAAACAGGGCGGGTGCGGGTGGCGCTGTGGCGGGGCAGTCGGTGGTCAAGTCCCCACCGAACGGCAGCGAAATTTTTTTCGCAGCCAGCCCCACCATGACCATCACCCCTCATGTGCTCAAGGCAATGACCTTTGATCCGCTCAAAGACATGACCGCGCTGGCACCGATTTTGAGTTATGCCAATGTGTTGGTGATCAACTTGAATCAGCCTTTCAAAACTTTGCCCGAGTTGTTGGCTTTTG
>CALCBL010000126.1 GCA_937897495.1 uncultured Burkholderiales bacterium | reverse complement strand
AGAGTGCGACGACTTTGGAGTTGTTGAAGCGCTTGGCGTAACTCTGGAATTAGGACAGGGCCACACAAGCAATGGTCATTCACTGCAAAGCAGCCAATGCAACTTCTGGTGCTTTGTCCAATACTTTTAAGAGTGTGCTTTTGCAGCACCCGTAGGGCTTCTCTTGCCTTGTTCCCAATTGCGGATGGTGTAAAGAAACATCGATGCGCATTGCAAACTCTGCCTGACTAAAACCTAGCCGCCGTCGAACACGGCGAGCAAATTGGGCGGCGTCAAGCATAGCCTCGGCATCGTCTATGGCTTTGTGCTTTGCAATGTCTTCCTCAGTCGTAGCGTCTAGCAATCGCTTGTTCACTAAGCCCAACGAATCGGGTAAGGGTTTGTGAACATCAATTGAGACTCGTATTGTTTTCATATTTTTTCACCTCTCGTGAATTGGCTTTGCGAGCTGAAATAATTCGAATAGCACCATTTCGCATGGTGTAAACAACAGTGAGTACTCTGCCGTCAACCCTACCAAGCGCTAAATATCGATCTTCTCCATATACAAATCGACTGTCTAGTTTGACCTTGCGGTGCGGGTCTCCAAAGACCTGCGCAGCCAAGTGAAAATAGAATCCTCTAATGCGAAAGCAATCGAAGCTCTTGCTTTCGTCCCATTCGAATTTCACTGACAAGTGTAGTTCATTGAACTACCTGCTGCAAGAGGGAATGGCTTATTGAGAGGATTTAGCGAGTTCAAGTTCATGTCCTATTGAACATGAGTTAACTCAAACTGCTACGTACATTAGCTTGCGGGAAACGATCGAATAAAAGCGGAGATACCGAAATTTATGCAGCTTGCTTCCCGAATTTACGGGCTTTGATTCCCGAATTTACGCGACTTTATTCCTGAATTTACGGCGTTTTTTTACCGCTCATCAAAACTCATCACCACTTCTTTGCTGGTGGGTTTGGCTTGGCAGCTGAGTACAAAGCCTTGTTCAGCTTCCCATTTTTCTAGGGTGAAGTTCTTTTCCATGACCACACTGCCTTGCATCACTTTGGCGCGGCACGTGCAGCACACGCCGCCTTTGCAGGAATAAGTCAGGTCTAGACCGGCTGCCAATGCCACATCCAAAATTTTGTCTGTGCTAGACATTTGCATTTGATGCATCTTGCCATCCAGTACGACTGTGAGTGACACATCGCCTTTAGATTCAGGTGCGTGTCCCAAGACGACTTGCTTGCGCGCGTCTGCAGGCAAAGCTTCTAGGGTGGGCGATGTGAATCGCTCTGTGCGAATGTTGCGAGCAGGCACGCCTACTTCTAGCAAAGCTTTTTCAGTAGCTTCAATCATGGCCTCTGGGCCGCAGATGAACACCTCGTCCATGCTGGCCGCAGGCAAAAGACTGCTCACAATTTCTTTGACCTTGGCTTCGTCAATGCGGCCTTCTAGCAAGGGCACTTCTTGAGCTTGACGTGACAACACATGAATGAGTGTGAGCCTGTTGGGGTAGCGGTCTTTAAGGTCTTGCAGCGCTTCATTGAACATCACGCTGTCCATGCGGCGGTTGCCATAGACCAAGGTGAATTTGGATTCTGTTTGCTCTTCTAAAGTGCTGGCCAAGATAGACAAGATGGGCGTGATGCCCGAGCCAGCTGCAAAGCCTACGCGGTGGATGGCGCGAGGGCGCTGAACAATGAAGCGGCCGTCTGCAGGCATGACACGCAACACATCGCCCACTTTCAGTTGTGATGCAGCCCAGTTTGAGAATACGCCGCCTTGAACAGGACGAATGCCGACTTCTAAAGTACCGTTTTGTAGGTATGAATTTTGTGAAGAGCTGATGGAATAACTGCGACGTACATCGTTGCCATCAATGCTGGCGCGCAATGTTAAAAACTGTCCTGCTTTGAAATTGAAACCGCTGCGCAAATCCTCTGGCACTTGAAAAGTGATAGCCACCGCACCTGCTGCTTCGGGTGTGATGTTTGACACGGGCAGATCGTGAAATTTAAAGGCGGTCATGGTGCATCAATACGGTTTGAAATAGTCAAAGGGCTCCATGCAATCGAGGCAGCGGTAAAGCGCTTTGCAGGCGGTGGAGCCAAAGTGAGATGTTTCGGTGGTGTTGTCCGAATTGCATTGCGGGCAGGGCACCGCCAGTTGCTCGTGACGACCAGGATTGCTAGCGCTGCGCGCGGCAAATTGAATAATGCTGGATGCGCCAGATCCGTTTGATTTGCCACTCTGGGTTTGACAATCGTGATCAGCACCGCTGTGCGGTGGTGCAATGCCGTAGGCACGCAACTTTTCTTTGGCTTCAGGTGTGATCCAGTCGGTGGTCCACGCGGGTGCCAATTGTGTTTTGACTTTGCCCTTCAAGCCATGCGCTTGAAGTAAGTTGTACACATCGTCTTCAATTTGACCCATGGCAGGGCAGCCGCTGTAGGTGGGTGTGATGATCACTTCTAACTGCTCAGTGCCATCTTGCGTAACGGCTGAGCGCACGTCACGCAAGATAC
>CALCBL010000125.1 GCA_937897495.1 uncultured Burkholderiales bacterium | reverse complement strand
TGGTGGAAACTGTTTAGCGCCACATACTTGTTTCGGCAACGAGCCGCATTGGCCTTGTCAGAATTATTTGTCGTATCGCAACTAGGACTGCCCTTTTCTTGGCGCAATTTTGCCATTGCCAATTATTGGGAAATTCTTGAAACCAATGCCTTAGGTAACTTCAGAACTCTATTAGAAAACGTCACGCTGTCCTCAGCCATGGGCACTTATCTGAACATGAAGGGCAATCAGAAATACGATGCCAAAACGGGACGCTCTCCCGATGAAAACTATGCGCGAGAAGTGATGCAATTGTTCACCATTGGCCTGTACCAATTGAACATCGATGGCACACTTCAAATGGATTCGCAAGGCAAGCCCATTGAAAGCTATGACAACGTAGACACTCAAGGCCTTGCCAGAGTGTTCACAGGTTGGAATACGGCCACAGGCACAGACGCTACAGGTGAATTAGCCAACGCGGCCTATCGGCATGGCTTGCCCATGATGCTCAACGCCACTTTGCACAGCCCAGAAGAAAAGAAATTTTTAGGTGTCACCATTCCAGCAGGCACGCCTGGCGTTGAAAGCTTAAAAATTGCGCTTGACACACTTTTTAATCACAACAACACAGCCCCTTTCATTTCAAAGCAACTCATTCAACGTCTGGTGACCAGCAATCCATCGCCTGCTTATGTTGCTCGCGTTGCCAACATATTTGTCAACAATGGCAAGGGCGTAAGGGGCGATATGAAAGCCGTCTGGTCCGCCATCTTGATGGACACTGAAGCTCGCCAAGTCAACGCAGCTTCAAGCTTTGGCAAACTCTCGGAACCGATGGTTAGGCTGCTTCAATGGGGTCACACCTTTCGCGCCACATCTACCGATGGCGCATGGACTTTGGGCTACACAGACGCCGATACCTCATTAGGTCAGATGCCCATGCGATCACCCTCTGTGTTCAACTTTTTCAGGCCGGGCTATGTGCCACCAAATACCCAAGTGGCATCGCAAAACTTGGTTGCACCAGAGTTTCAAATACTCACCGAGCCAACTGTGGTGGGCTATGTCAATTACATGGCGGGCACCGTGAACAATGCGCGCAACATCAAAGCCGACTACAGCACAGAAAAAGCATTGGCCACAGATCCTGCAGCCTTGGTTGCTCATCTGAATCTTTGCCTGGCTTCTGGCGCATTGACCACTAACAGCCAAAGCCTGATTGTCAACGCCATCACCAGCATCTCGGCAGCCACCGAAACAGGCTTGCTCAACCGCATCTATGCAGCTGTTCTGATGGTCATGAGCAGCACCGACTACCTCATTCAAAGGTAATGCCATGACACACAATAAGCATTCAAATTTAACTCGCAGAGGCTTGCTAAAAAACACTGCTGCGCTGGCGCTGCAGCGCGTCAGCATTCCAATGGCGACCAGCCTGGGATTGATGGCCGATGCCGCAGCCCAATCGGCCAACGATTACAAAGCTTTGGTTTGCATTTTTTTATATGGTGCCAACGATCACTACAACACAGTCATTCCCTATGACGTAGCAACTCACACCAACTATTACAACATTCGCAAAGGAACACCGACGTCAGGCACTGTCTACGATGGCATTGCCATTGGCCGCAACGCACTTTCTGCCACTGCTTTGTCCACTGCGCTTAGCGATGGACGTCAAATGGCCTTAAACCCAGAGATGAGCGCACTGAAAACTTTGTTTGAAAATAAACGGGCTTCGATCTTGATGAATGTGGGCCCTCTGGTCGTTCCCACCAGCCGCATTCAGTACGACAATAAATCTGTTCCCTTACCCCCCAAACTGTTTTCACACAACGATCAGCAAGCCTATTGGCAGTCTTCCTATCAAACGGAAGGCGGCGCTAAGGGTTGGGGCGGACGTGCTGCCGACTTGCTCTTGAGCAACAACAGCAAATCAACACTCACGTGTATTTCCATCAATGGCAATGCCCTCTTTTTGTCGGGACAAAATGCCATCTCGTACCAAATGAGTTCAACAGGCGCTACCACGATCAACGCCATTAAAGGGAAATCACTTTTTGGATCGGCCAATTGCGCAGCAGCCTTGCAAACCCTGATCACGCAGCAGAGTTCATTGCCAATGGCAAGCGACTACACCACCGTGACCAAACGCGCGCTAGACACCTACGACGGCATTGTTGCAGCCATTGGCGCTACAGCCAG
>CALCBL010000124.1 GCA_937897495.1 uncultured Burkholderiales bacterium | reverse complement strand
ATGGGTCAGTGGTTGTGCGTGCCCATGATTTTGGCTGGCGTATTTCTGTATTTTGCGGTCAACAAGCCGAGCAGGCTTTGACTGCACTTGCCATCTTTAAAATGAGACAGTGATTCAATCAAAAAGTTAATCAAAGGAGACAAAAATGCAACATTCTGAAACTCAAATTCAGCGTAGAAACCTCTTGCAATGGGCAGCGGGCACTTCGCTGGCGGCCACATTGCCGGCTTGGGCTCAAGCCACATGGCCTTCAAAACCTGTCAACCTCATTGTTCCCTTTCCTGCGGGCGGCGGCACCGATGCATTTGCGCGTCCCTTGTCAGCCATTTTTTCCAAACTCACGGGCAAGCAACTGATCATTGACAACAGGGGCGGTGCTGGCGGCACAGTGGGCGCAGGCATCGCTGCCAAGGCTGCGCCAGATGGTTACAACTTTTTCATGGGTGCCGTTCATCACACCATTGCACCCAGCATGTATCCCAAATTAGATTACGATTTAGAGCGTGATTTGGCTCCCATCATTTTGGTTGCGGCAGTGCCACAAGTTTTGGTGGTCAACCCCAAAAAAGTAACGGCCAATACCCTTAAAGAGTTTTTGGATTTTGTCAAAAAGAACCCTGGTAAGTTGAATTATGGTTCTGCTGGCGGTGGCACTTCGCACCACCTAGCGGGTGAGTTGTTTAAACTTCAAACTCAGACCTTCATTACCCACATTCCTTACCGAGGTGCAGGCCCTGCATTGCAAGACTTGATCGCTGGCAATGTGGACATGATGTTTGATGGACTGGGTTCTTCAGCGGCACACATTAAGGGCGGTCGAATCAAGGCACTCATGGTGTCTGGCGCTAAGCGCAGCCCTGCTTTTCCAGATGTGCCTTGCTCTTCAGAATTGGGCTTGCCCGACTACACCGTGAGCACTTGGTATGGCATGTGGGCGCCCAAAGCCACGCCTGCTGATGTGCAAACGCGCATGGTGGAAGAGGTGCGCAAAGCCATACAAACAGATGAAGCCAAAGCGATTTGGTCAGCGCAAGGTGCAGAATTCCCCAACTTGACGGGTGCACAATTTGATGCATTCATTAAAACTGAATTGCGTAAATGGAGCCAGGTGGTGAAAGCCTCTGGCGCAAAGCTGGACTAAAGATGGCACAAGAAAATTTGTTTGCAGCCTTGCGCGCTGCATTCCCCGCAAACTTAGATTTGATTGCGGTTGAAACAGACCATGGCTTGAATTACACATGGCGCGATTTAGATCGGGCCAGTGCCATGATGGCCAATCTGTTGAACGGCTTGAACTTGCCAAAGGGCAGTCGCATTGCGGTGCAGGTTGAGAAGTCGGTAGAGGCGGTCATGCTCTACTTGGCAACACTTCGAGCGGGTTATGTTTTCCTGCCGCTCAACACAGCCTACCAAAGTTCTGAAATTGAATATTTCATTGGCAACGCCGAGCCAGCGGTGGTGGTGTGTTCAGGTGCCAATTTTGGATGGGTCAGCAAAATTGCATTCAAAGCAGGCACGCAGCATGTGTTCACTTTGAATGACGACCGAACAGGCACCTTGCTTGAGCGCGCTGCGCATCAAAAAGATCAGCACAAGGTGGTGCTTCAAAATGCCGACGACTTGGCTGCTATTTTGTACACCAGCGGCACCACGGGCAGAAGCAAAGGCGCCATGTTGACGCATGGCAACATGCTCAGCAACGCGCAAACTTTGAAAACCTATTGGGGTTGGAAAAAGGGCGATGTGCTCATTCATGCCTTGCCGATCTTTCACGTTCACGGTTTGTTCGTCGCTCTTCATGGTGCGCTCATCAATGGCAGCAAAATGATTTGGCTCGCCAAATTTGACCCCAAATTTGTCATTGCCAAAATGCCCGAGGCCACCGTCTTCATGGGCGTACCCACGCTGTATGTGCGCATGTTGGCCGAGCCCGCCTTGAACAAGCAAGCGGTGCGCAACATGCGTTTGTTCATTGCGGGTTCTGCACCCTTGCTCGTTGAAACATTCATGGAATGGCAGCAACGCACTGGGCACACCATTCTGGAGCGCTATGGCATGAGTGAAACAGTCATGCTTACCTCCAACCCCTATGCGGCTGATAAGCGCCATCGTGGCCAAAGCGAACGCCGTGGTGGCACAGTGGGTTTTCCTTTGCCGGGTGTCAAGCTGCGCGTGCAGAGCGACGATGGCAAGAGCTTGCCAGTGAATGAGATTGGCAACATTCAGGTCAAAGGCCCGAACGTGTTTCAGGCTTACTGGCGCATGCCCGAGAAAACAAAAGAAGAATTCACGGCAGACGGTTTTTTCAAAACTGGGGATTTGGGCAAGTACGATGAACGTGGCT
>CALCBL010000123.1 GCA_937897495.1 uncultured Burkholderiales bacterium | reverse complement strand
GGCGCTCACAGGATTTTTTTCTGAAACGCCCCTTCTTTTGTTGCAGCGCTTGTTAGCCGGAGGCGTCAGTGCGGCTGTATTTGTCTCTGGGGGTTTGTTGGCGGCCAGGCTTGGTGCGCATTGGCCGTCGCAGTCGGGTTTGTTGTTGGGTCTTTATTACGGTGGTACCGGGTGGGGCATAGCGCTTTCAGCCGTTCTGGTTCCTGTCGCGCTGTCGGCCGCGAACGAACAAGCGCTTGATCATCCATGGGCGTGGGCTTGGTGGGGATTGGCTCTTGCGTGTTTCACCATGACGCTTGTGTTGTACGTCATCCGCTTGCCCATGAAGCGTTGGACGGATGTGCTGGCGCTTGCAGAAATGAATGACGCCACTCACAAACATCAAGCCGCGCAAATGTATTGGCCCGACTGGGTGTTTGCGCTGGCAGGCTATGGCCTGTTTGGTGTCGGCTATATTGGTTACATGACCTTCGTCGTGGCCGTGTTGCGCGAGCAAGGCGCAAGCGCAACTGAGATTACTTTGTTTTATGCTTCGCTGGGGCTTGCCGTGCTTGCCTCTTCCAGAATTTGGGCTGGCCTGTTGAATCGCTATCGAGGCGGCCAGTCCTTGTCTATTTTGAATGCGTTGCTAAGTCTTGCCACCGTCATTCCTGTCATCACATCTTCTTGGCCCATGATGCTTGTTTCGGGGGTGTTGTTTGGGGGTGTTTTTTTGTCGGTGGTTGCCTCTACCACGGCCATGGTCAAACACAACCTGGTGCCTTCACAGTGGGCGGCGGGTATCAGTGTTTTCACAGTCATCTTTGCGCTTGGACAAATCATTGGACCCACCGCAGTGGGTTGGATCGCCGATGGCCCTGGTGGCCTGCAGCGTGGTCTTCTATTCTCTTCAGCAGCTTTGCTGATTGGCGCCGTGTTGGCGTGGCAGCAAAAGCCCGTTCAAAAAAAATAAAGACAACTCAGACGTCGAAGCCAGGGTTCTCGCGATTGAGTTTTCGCAACAAAGAAGGCCAAACAAAACTGCCTCCCAAGCCGCCGGTTTGGACCTTCATCACGTGTGCAATGCCATTCAAAATTTCAGGGTTGACCGCCGTGAGATCGGCGGCGCCGCTTTGACCTGCAAGCGCATCGATTTGAATACGGCAGGTATTTTCAAAGGTGTACATTCCCAAAAACGCATCGGCAATGGTTTTACCCACGGTAAGCAGGCCATGATTGCGCAGCATTAAAAAATTAGCGTCCCCTAAGTCTTTTTGCAAACGCGTTTTTTCATCGTCGCGAATGGCAACGCCCTCGTAGTCGTGATAGGCCAAGGATGCAAGCACAAAGGTGCTTTGCTGGCTGATGGGCAGCACGCCTTGTTTTTGCGCGCTCACGGCTATACCTGCGCGTGTGTGCGTGTGTAGTACACACTCTGCGTCTGGGCGCGCTTCGTGCACGGCGCTGTGAATGACGAAGCCTGCAGGGTTCACCGGATAGGGGTTCTCTGCATCGAGCTTGTTGCACTGCATGTCGATCTTCACCAAGCTTGAGGCTGTGATTTCATCAAACATCAGGCCATAGGGGTTGATTAAAAAATGATGTTCCTCACCGCACACCGAGGCCGGCAATTTGGCGCTGATGTGGGTGAAAACCAAATCGCTCCAACCATACAAAGCAACCAAGCGGTAGCACGCAGCTAAATCGACGCGCAGCTGCCATTCATCGGGATGACAACGCGCTTGATGGGTTTGGGGTTGGCTCATGGGGTCTCCTGTTGATCGGCGTCACAAGCTTAGCTTGAGAGGGCTGCTGCGATCAGTCACGCAAGGAACACCCGATGCAGATAAAATCAAGCCCCTTGGCCTCAGGCCTCTCACGGCGCGAGCAGCGCCGCCCTAACGGTGATGGACTGGTGATTTGATGCTTTACCCACAAGAATTTGATGTGATCGTTGTCGGCGGCGGCCATGCGGGCACCGAGGCCGCGTTGGCGTCTGCGCGCATGGGTTGTCAAACGCTCTTGCTGACGCACAACATCGAGACCTTAGGCCAGATGAGTTGCAACCCCTCTATCGGGGGCATTGGCAAAGGCCACCTGTTGAAGGAGGTCGATGCTTTGGGCGGTGCCATGGCCATCGCAACGGACGAGGGCGGCATCCAGTTTCGAATTTTGAACAGCTCCAAGGGGCCGGCTGTGCGTGCGACGCGTGCTCAAGCGGATCGAATTTTGTACAAGGCGGCCATCCGCCGTCGCCTCGAGAATCAAGAAAACCTGTGGATATTCCAGCAGGCAGTTGACGACCTCATGGTTGAGTCAAATGGCGTAGAAGACCGCGTAGTGGGGGCTGTCACGCAAGTGGGCGTTCGCTTCCGATCAAAAACAGTGGTGCTGACGGCCGGCACATTCCTAGATGGAAAGATCCATGTTGGCTTGGAAAACTATTCGGCAGGGCGGGCGGGTGATCCTCCGGCGGTCAGCTTGTCTGCTCGCTTGAAAGAACTCAAGCTGCCTCAGGGCCGCTTGAAAACGGGCACGCCGCCGCGCTTAGATGGGCGCACCATTGACTTTTCAAAGTGCCAAGAGCAGCCTGGCGATGGCATGCCGGGCGGCTTGAACGCTGAAGCCGGCGTTCCTGTTTTCAGTTTCATGGGGCGTGCAGACATGCACCCCGCACAGATGCCGTGTTGGATTACGCATACCAACGAGAGAACGCACGACATCATTCGGTCTGGCTTTGACCGAAGCCCCATGTTCATGGGCAAGATTGAAGGTGTTGGCCCAAGGTACTGCCCAAGCGTGGAAGACAAGATCAATCGCTTTGCCGACAAAGACAGCCACCAAATCTTTTTAGAGCCCGAGGGTCTTACCACCCATGAGTTTTATCCCAATGGCATTTCTACCAGTTTGCCTTTTGACATTCAATACGCATTGGTTCGGTCTATGAAGGGGCTTGAAAACGCCCACATCCTGAGACCCGGCTATGCCATTGAGTACGACTACTTTGACCCGCGCTCATTGAAAAGCAGCTTTGAAACGCGTCAAATTGGGGGGCTCTTCTTTGCTGGCCAAATCAATGGAACGACAGGTTACGAAGAAGCCGCATCGCAGGGCTTGTTTGCTGGAATCAACGCCGCGCTTCAATGCCGGTCTTTGTCTGGTGCAGGCAATGACATGGGTGGCGCATGGTTGCCAAGCCGCGACCAAGCTTATTTGGGCGTGCTGGTAGATGATCTCATTACCAAAGGCGTAACCGAGCCTTATCGCATGTTTACCAGCAGGGCAGAGTTTCGATTGCAACTTAGGGAAGACAACGCAGACATGCGCTTGACGGAAGTGGGCCGCAAAATGGGCCTGGTGGACGATGAGCGCTGGGCTTCTTTTTGTACAAAGCGCGAAGCTGTTTCACGTGAAACAGAGCGCCTTAAGTCAACGTGGGTCAATCCGAGAAATCTACCAGATGCAGAGTCGGCACGAGTTCTGGGCAAGGCCATTGAGCATGAACACAATTTGTTTGACTTGCTCCGCCGACCCGGCGTGAGTTATGAAAGCCTGGTGTCCTTGGACGCCAATCGGTATGTTTCAACAACTGTTTCACGTGAAACATTGGGCGAACTCTCTGCCTCCGTCATTGAACAGGTTGAGATTGCGGCCAAGTATGCTGGGTACATTGATCGACAAAAGGTCGAGGTTGAGCGTGCAGTTCATTTTGAAAACCTGAAGCTGCCCGCCAAGCTTGACTACCTTCTGGTCTCCTCTTTGTCGATCGAGGCTCGACAAACCTTGTCCAAGCATCGCCCAGAAACCCTGGGCATGGCATCTCGAATTTCTGGAATTACCCCCGCAACCATTTCCTTGCTGCTGATTTATCTCAAAAGGGGTGGTTTTAAGGAGTTCATTTCGGTCAAGCCCGAGGTGGTGGAGTCGATTGCGGAAGGTTCGGCGAGTTTGACGCCATGACGGCCGCGGCCGAAGGCTTGTCTGAAGAGGCGCTTCTTCAAGCGCTTTCCCTGGGGGTCAAAGCGTTGGAATTGAATGTGCCAGAGGCCCAGCAGCGACAGTTGTTGAGCTACATGGCGCTCATTCAAAAGTGGAACAAGGTTTATAACCTCACAGCCTTGAAAACGCCGCAGGAAATCTTGACCCACCATTTGTTAGACAGTTTGTCGTCAATTTCTCCCTTACTTCGCTATCTTGCCCAAAGCGCAATAGGCGCTGGCCAAGAAGTCGAGTTGTTGGATGTGGGCTCGGGCGGTGGTTTGCCAGGGGTGGTGATTGCCATTTGTTGCCCCAACATCCGCGTCACTTGTGTCGATACGGTTTCCAAAAAGGCGGCATTTGTGCAACAGGTGGCAGCCAGTTTAAAGTTGTCAAACTTGCGAGGGCTTCATGCGCGGGTAGAAAGCCTGACGGGGCCTTTTGATGTCATCTGCTCCAGAGCATTTGCCTCTTTGCCAGACTTTGTCAATTGGTCGGCCGGCGCCTTGTCAGAAGACGGTGTTTGGATGGCCATGAAGGGCAAGTTGCCTGAAGCAGAGATGGCGGCGCTGCCTTCTTTTGTAGAAGTGTTTCACGTGGAACAACTCCAAGTTCCTGGTTTGGAGGCCGATCGTTGCATGGTATGGATGAAAAAATCAGTAACTTTGTCTACTGAAGCAAGCTCGACCTGAGTTTCGCCCCTTACACTTGGGCTCATTGAGAAAGCCTTTGATGTTTGGAATTTCTGATTACGGCGCTTTTGTTGCAGCCTTCGTATTGCTATTGTTCTTGCCTGGCCCTGGCAATCTGGCCTTGATTACCTCTACCACCCAAGGCGGCATGAGGGGTGGCACGGCCTCTGTCGCGGGTTTGATTTTGGGCGACCAAATTTTGTTGTGGATGACCGTGGCCGGTGTGGCGGCACTTCTGCAAACCTATCCTCATTTGTTTATGGCCTTGAAATGGTTGGGCGCCGCTTACCTTGCCTGGTTGGGTTTTAGAATGGTCTTTGCCAAGCCGGGTGAGGGGCCATCGATCAAGATCACCCCCGGTCAATATTTCAAAGAAACCATGTTCATCACCCTGCTCAATCCCAAGGCGATCATGTTTTACTTCGCTTTTTTCCCCCAATTCATTGACCCTGAGCAGCACCAAGGAATGATTACTTTTGTATTCATGGCGGTTAACATTGCCGTTTTGGGCTTCCTGTACTGTTTTGGCGTTGTGGTCATCACCCACAGGATGGCAACACGCCTCAGAGCCAACCCCAAAGTCTCTGGGCTCTTGCAAAAAATTGCCATCCTGTGGGTGATGA
>CALCBL010000122.1 GCA_937897495.1 uncultured Burkholderiales bacterium | reverse complement strand
TCGCATGTTGGCGCAGGGGCTGGAAAAACCTTTGGTGGTGGTCATGGTGGGCACGGCCGTCACGGTGGAAGCACTTGATCAGCATGGCAAATTTTTAGGCGGATTTATTTTGCCAGGGCACGGCATTATGTTGCGCGCCCTCGAGTCGGGTACAGCCGGATTGCACGTGCCAACGGGCGATGTCAGGCCCTTTCCCACCAACACCAGCGATGCCCTCACCAGTGGCGGCACCTATGCCATTGCGGGGGCCTGTGAGCGCATGGTGCATCACCTCAGGGCGCACACAGGCATTGAGCCACATTGCGTCATGACGGGTGGTGCGGGTTGGAAGATGGCGCCCAGCATGGCCATTCAATTTGAATTGGTCGACAGTCTTATTTTTGACGGGCTGTTAAAGCTGGCGCAAACGCGTTTTACTTAAGGGCTTCAAGCTGCATCTGGCGAGTAAGCCTTTGTCAGTTGCATCAAATGCAAGCGCTCTTTTTCATTTTCCAAGTAGGGTGCCAGCAGCAACAGCACATGCCGCGCACCGCGCGCTAGCGCATCACCAGCACTCTCGGGCTCCATGGCGTGGCGGGGGTTGCGCACGTATTCATAGCTGAGCCAGTAAGTCACAACCACCGACATGCTGGCCGACAAGGTGGTGAAAGTCTCGGGCTCGTTTCGAATGTGGCCCTGGTTGGCCAAAGCTTGTAGCAACTGGTGCAAGGATGAAGTTTTGACTTCTAAGATGTGTTTGAAGTTGGTTTCCAAATGGCGATTTTTAGACAGCAGATCGTTCAGGTCGCGGTACAAAAACCGGTGCTCCCAAATGAGCTCGAACAGGGAATGTAAAAAGAACCAAGCGTCTTCCACATCTTTCACATCTTGGCTGGCATCTAGCAACTTCAGAATGTCTGCCTTGTAGTTGTCAAACAGGTGGCTGACCAATTGGTCTTTGGCGGGAAAGTGATAGTACAAATTACCGGGGCTGATGTTCAACTCGGATGAAATCAGGGTGGTCGACACATTAGGCTCACCATAGCGATTGAACAAGTCTAAAGAGACTGTTGCAATTCGCTCGGCGGTGCGTCGAGGGGCTTTTTTAACCATCATCTAAGACTTCGTGGTCTTGTTGCTTTTGGCCGCAGGCCGTTTTCTAGGTGGCGCCTTCGCCGTTGCTGGCGCCACTTTTTGACCCAAGGCCGCTTCCAAAGCAGCCACACGTTCTTGCAAATCAGCCACTTCCTGGGCTGTGGGCAGTCCCAAACTTTTGAGGGCACGTGCCACGCGGTCTTCAAACAAATGTTCAAGCCGATCGACCTTGACGGCCATGGGCTGAACAAGCCCAGCGCTGAGGCCTTGGGTCATTTGGTTGAAGTGGGCTGCCGCCTCGTGCATTTGTTCTTGAGCTGCCGCTTGCGCTTGGGCCATTGCGCCCAGACTCGCTAACCAAATGTCTTTAGAGGCGGCGCTGTGCAGGGGTTCGCTAGAATTGGTTGCGCCTTTAGTAGGCTTTTTGGGGGTGCTGGGGGCCATAGAAACTCCGAACTTCTGGGGGTTGACCGGTAAAGCCTCACTTTAACCGCTGTGGCAATGCCTGCCAAGGCTTCTAAAATACAGTTTTGGAAAGAAAAAACATGTCCGTTCTCATTACCGGCGGCGCAGGCTTCATTGGTGCCAATTTTGTCTTGGACTGGGTGGCGAACAGCGATGAAAAAATCGTCAATCTCGACAAGCTCACCTACGCCGGTAATTTGGAGTCCTTGGCTTCCTTGAAAAACAATCCGCAGCATGTGTTTGTGCAAGGTGACATTGGTGATGCTGCGCTGTTGCCCAAATTGTTGGCCGAACACCAACCCCGTGCTGTGCTCAACTTTGCCGCTGAAAGCCATGTAGACCGCTCCATTCATGGCCCCGGCGAATTCATTGAAACCAATATTGTGGGCACCTTTCGTTTGTTGGAGTCGGTGCGTGGCTACTGGCATGGCTTGAGTGCTGAAGCGCAAAGTCAGTTTCGTTTTTTGCATGTGTCAACCGATGAGGTGTATGGCAGCCTTGCCCCGCAAGACCCTGCGTTCACAGAACACCATCAGTACGAGCCCAACAGCCCCTACAGTGCCAGCAAAGCCGCCAGCGATCATTTGGTGCGTGCATGGCACCACACTTATGGCTTGCCGGTGGTCACCACCAATTGCAGCAACAACTATGGCCCTTTGCACTTTCCTGAAAAGCTCATTCCGCTCATGATTGTCAATGCGCTGGCAGGCAAGCCTTTGCCTGTGTATGGTGATGGCATGCAAGTGCGCGATTGGCTGTATGTCAAAGACCACTGCAGTGCCATTCGACGTGTGTTGGAAGGCGGCCGCTTGGGCGAAACCTACAACGTGGGTGGCTGGAACGAAAAGCCCAACATTGAGATTGTGAAAACGGTGTGCGCCTTGCTCGATGAGTTGCGCCCCCGCGCTGATGGGGCCAGTTACGCCACTCAAATCTCTTACGTCAAAGACCGTCCCGGTCATGACAGACGTTATGCCATTGACGCACGCAAGTTAGAAAAAGAATTGGGATGGAAACCATCAGAAACTTTTGAGACGGGCATTCGCAAAACGGTGGCTTG
>CALCBL010000121.1 GCA_937897495.1 uncultured Burkholderiales bacterium | reverse complement strand
GATCAGTCCAATTTGATAAACCTTCTCGCCAGAATGGCGCAAGGTCTCTGCACATGCTTGGGCATGAGCGGCATCCAGCACGACCACCATGCCGATGCCATTGTTGAAGGTGCGATTCATTTCAATGTCGTCAATGACGGCTGTTTTTTGAAGCCAAGCAAACAATTCAGATTGGGGCCAGCTTCCTTTGACCAAGTGGGCTGCGGTGCCTTCAGGTAAAACGCGCGGAATATTCTCCAGCAAGCCACCCCCCGTAATGTGCGCCAGTGCTTTGATGGGATGAATGGACAATGCGTGCAGCACCGACTTCACGTACAGCCTGGTGGGTGCCATGATGGCATCTTTGAAGGGCTGCCCATCCAATGTTTCAGGCAGTTGACCCTCGGCGCGCTCAATGCACTTGCGAACTAAGCTAAAGCCATTGGAATGCACGCCATGAGAGCCCAGACCCAATACAACATCGCCGGGTTTGACATCCTTGCCAGACAAGATTTTTGATTTTTCAACTGCACCCACTGCAAAGCCAGCCAGGTCATATTCACCCGCCGGGTACATGCCTGGCATTTCAGCGGTTTCGCCGCCGATGAGGGCGCAGCCGGACATTTCACAGCCATTGGCAATGCCGCCCACCACCGTGGCAGCCGTCTCGACATCCAGTTTGCCGCAAGCAAAATAATCCAAGAAGAACAAGGGCTCGGCGCCTTGGACCAGCACATCGTTGACACTCATGGCGACCAAGTCGATGCCAACGGTGCTGTGCATGTTCCACTCAAATGCCAATTTCAATTTGGTGCCAACGCCGTCTGTGCCAGAGACAAGGACAGGTTCTTTGTAACGTTTTGGGACTTCAAATAAAGCACCGAATCCACCTACATCTGTGCCAGAAACAAGGACGGGCTCTTTGTACCGCTTAGGCACTTCGAACAAGGCTCCGAATCCACCAATCCCTGCTAAAACACCCTCGCGCATGGTTTTTTTGGCCAAAGGTTTAATGCGTTCGACCAGAGCATCACCTGCGACGATGTCGACGCCAGCGTCTTTGTAGGAGAGGGGGGTTGAGCTCATGTGAAAAATGGGGAAATTGTGAGAAAGGGGGCGGGGGGGACTAAAATCAAGCCTTATTTTAAGGTCAGCACGTGTTGTACTGATCAAAGCCTACAGCTTCTTTCAATTTACTTTGACAACCCATCGTCCTTATGCCCCTTAATACAAGTTCCAAACGGCTGACTTTGTGGTTGGGTGTCGCTCTACTGGTGGTTGTGCTTTTGTGGGTTTTAGGGCCTGTCTTGGTGCCCTTTGCCGTTGCAGCTGTTTTAGCCTATGCGCTTCACCCCCTTGTGTTGAAGTTGCAAAAGCTCACCCCATTTGTCCCTCGTGTGCTGTGCGTTGTGCTGGTTGAAGTGATTGCTTTGTTAGCTGTTTTGGGTATTTTTTTGTTGCTGGTGCCCATTTTGACCCGTGAAATCCCCTTGCTGCAGCAGCAGTTGCCAGCGCTGCTTGATCGATTGGCGGTCAATGTCAATCCTTGGTTGGATCGGCTTGGTTGGCAATTGACCTTGGATGTGGGCAGCCTCAAAGCCCAAGTCATTCAATACTTGAGTTCTAACCGAGAAGATTGGATGGACACCCTAGTGGCATCGCTGAAGTTAGGTGGAAGCTTTGCGTTGACGGTACTTGGCAACCTGATATTGATTCCTGTGGTCCTCTTTTATTTGCTTTATGAATGGGATCGTTGGGTCTTGCAGATTGTTCAATGGGTTCCCTTGAAATGGCGGCCTGCCTACGACAGTTTCATGAGCGAATGTGATGCAGTTTTGGGTCAATATTTTCGAGGCCAACTTCTGGTCATGTTGGCCTTGTCCGTTTTTTATGCGGCAGGTTTGTTGGCGTTTGGTCTTGACTTGGCCATACCCATTGGTGTGTTTACAGGCTTGGCAGTGTGCGTGCCCTATTTAGGTTTTGGCTTAGGCTTGATGCTGGCGCTTTTGGCAGGCATTTTGCAATTTGCCTCCATGAAGGCTGTTGTCATGGTGGCTCTTGTTTTTGGTGTGGGCCAATTGCTTGAGGGTTTTTGGTTGACGCCCAAATGGGTGGGTGAACGCATTGGCTTGCACCCCTTGGCTGTCATATTTGCTTTGTTGGCACTGGGTCAAATGTTTGGTTTTGTGGGAGTGCTCGTTGCCTTGCCAGCCAGTGCAGTGATTTTGGTTGCACTTCGCAGAGGTCGTGATCAATATTTTGACAGTCAACTTTACCGCGGGCCGGGTGCATGAAGCAGTTGGCCCTAGACATTGGCCTGCATACAGTTCCCAGTTTGGAAAGTTTTTTTTCAGGCCCCAACTCTGCGCCACTCGAGCACTTGAAGTTGTGGACTTCAAGTCAAATGCCAAGCCCTGTCCCCACCTATCTTTGGGGCGAAAGTGGTTCTGGTAAATCACACTTGCTTCAAGCGGTTCATTCGGCATTGCTGGAGAAGGGTGTCTCGGTGGGTTGCCTAGATGCCCAACAGCAAGATCGCCTTGTGTTTGAAGAGTCATGGGGTGCCGTCATGATGGACGATGTTCATTTGTACAACCTAGAGCAACAACAAGTCGCCTTCAATTGGTTTGTCAATGCGCTCACGCCTAAATCTGGCTCGCCTCGATGGGTGTTGGCTGCGGGCATGTTTCCGCCTGCAGATTTGAAGCTGCGCGATGACTTGCGTTCTAGATTGGGTTGGGGGCATGTGTATGCCCTTCAAGTTTTGAGTGATACGGAGCGGCGAGCGGTATTGCGGCAAGAAGCAGACTCCCGAGGACTCTTTTTGAGCGACGAAGTGATGAGTTACATGCTCAGTCGGTTTACCCGCGACTTGAGCAGTTTGATGACGCTTCTTGATCATCTTGATCAATTTGCGCTTCAAACGCAAAGAGCCATCACCATTCCATTGATCAAGTCCATGTTGGAGAACACATGAACTTGGCGCTGTTTGACCTAGACAACACCTTGTTGCCGATTGACTCTGACTACGCTTGGGGTGAATTTACAAATCGAATTGGCTGGAATGATCCTGTTGCATTCAAGGCTAAAAATGATCAGTTTTATGCCGATTACCTCGCGGGTGCTTTGGATATTCACGATTATGTTCGTTTTGCGACGGAGGCTGTAAGGTTGAGGGGGCCAGAAGTTGCGGCCAAAGCCCATGCACAGTTCATGAAAGAAACCATACTGCCGCAGATCAAACCGCAGGCACTTGAGTTGGTGAAAGCGCATCAAGCCGCAGGTGATCACGTCATGATTGTGACGGCAACCAATGAGTTTGTGACCCGTCCTATTGCGCAAGCTTTTGGCGTCCAAGAACTGATTGCAGTTGAATTGGCACGAGACTCTGAGGGTTGGATCACGGGAGAAATTTCTGGCGTACCGTCTTTCAAAGAAGGCAAGGTGCTCAGAGTCGAGCAATGGTTAAGCGCGCATCAAAAAAATTGGCAAGACGTGCAGATTACTTTTTATTCGGATTCAATCAATGACTTGCCTTTGCTACAACAGGCTCAAATTCCTGTGGCTGTGAATCCAGATACGCGTTTGCGTCAACTTGCGACCGATCGAGGGTGGCGCATACTTCAACTCTTCTCATGATTAAAAAATTCATTCAAAAAATGCTCGGTAAGCCGAGCACAAGTCACGCCGCAACTGACTTTGGCAAGCGTGTCGAAATTCCTGCTTCTGTTCATGGCATTGACCCAAGTTTGGTCGACGACCGCGCACTGAGTGTGGTTCGTACTTTGCAAGATGCTGGGTATGAAGCTTATGTGGTGGGCGGTGCTGTGCGCGATTTGTTGATAGGTTTGCGTCCCAAAGATTTTGACGTTGCAACAGATGCAACACCAGAGGAAGTGAAGGCTTTGTTCAGAAGAGCTTTCATCATTGGCCGTCGTTTTCGCATTGTTCACGTGGTGTATGGCAGAGGCCGCGAACACGAGGTCATTGAAGTTTCAACTTTCCGAGCACATTTGGACAATCGCGCTGCCGAGCAGGTGAAGGGAAATGAGCGAACCAGCAAGTCTGAATTGGCTGGCATGAAGCACGCCGTTGATTCAAGTGGACGTGTTCTGCGCGACAACGTATGGGGACCTCAAGATGAAGACGCAACTCGCCGCGACTTCACAGTCAACGCCATGTACTACGACCCAGAATCACAATACCTGGTGGATTATCACGGTGGCATGCAGGATTCGAATAAAAAAGTCTTGCGCATGATTGGCGATCCTGTTGCGCGGTATCGCGAAGATCCAGTTCGCATCATTCGTGCGGTCAGGTTTGCTGCCAAACTCAGTCAATTGGGTTTCAAGCTTGAAACCAAAACAGCAAAACCCTTGGCCTCCATGCTGGGTTTATTGGCAGATGTGCCTCAAAGTCGCTTGTTCGATGAGATGCTCAAGTTGCTTCAAACGGGCCACGCCTTGGCCTCGATTGAGCAACTTCAAAAACTCGGGCTGCAAAAGGGCATTTACCCACTGCTCGATGTGGTGGTGGAGCGCGCTGATTCGCCTTTCGTCAAGGCCGCTTTGATCGATACCGATCGAAGGGTCGGTGAGGGTAAGCCGGTAGCGCCTAGTTTCTTATTGGCGTGTGTGCTATGGGCCGATGTGAAGTTGGGCTGGGATCAGCGCTTGGCCAACCGTGTGCCACCCTTTCCTGCTTTGCAAGAATCGATCGATGAGGTTTTTGAAGCCCGCATCGGCGATGTATCGGGCCGCGGTAAGTTGGCCGCTGACATGCGTGAAATTTGGATGATGCAACCTCGCTTTGACAAGCGCATTGGTAGCACCGCATTCAGTTTGGTAGAGCAAGCGCGTTTTCGGGCCGGTTTCGATTTTCTAAG
>CALCBL010000120.1 GCA_937897495.1 uncultured Burkholderiales bacterium | reverse complement strand
GCCACGCAATCGCTCAGGTTCTTAGACTTGGTGTTGGCTTCTCTGTTGGGGTGGCTGGTCTTTGGCGATTTTCCAAGTCAATGGACTTGGCTGGGTGCTGCAGTCATTTTGGTGTCCACTGTTTGGATTGCAAGGCGCGAGGGGCGCAGAAAAGAAGCCCCCACGCCGGTCAATTCGTCTGAAACCTGAAGCTAAGTTTTAGGCATCGCTTGAAGGGGTGCTGCTGGGCGGCGGGTTGCTAATGCCACTGGCGACATGGCCTGCTGGCACATGCTGCGCTGCCGATTCAATGTGACCCGTTTGATCGTCAAAGAAAAAGTCGGGTTCAAACTCTTTGAGAAACTCCCCCTTGGGCAAGCCGCCTAAGAACATGGCCTCGTCCACTTCAATGTTCCACTGCATCAAAGTGCGAATGGCGCGCTCGTGAGCGGGCGCACTGCGCGCTGTGACCAAAGCAGTTCTGACGCGAATCGCTGGTGTGCCTTCTTGTTGAAGCCTGTGAAGGGCGGCCAGCAAAGGCTTGAAAGGCCCAGCCAGCAAGGGTTGTGAGGCCTTGGCATGTTCGTGTGCTTGAAAGGCAGACAAGCCTTGTGATTGAAAAACACGCTCTGCCTCATCGGAAAACAAAACCGCATCACCATCAAATGCAATGCGCACTTCATGCGGGTGTGCTTCAGACGCATGCGCAGAATGGGGGTAGACCTGCGCTGCAGGAACGCCAGCGTCTAAGGCGGCGCGCACATCGGATAGGTGCGTCGATAAAAACAAATTGGCATTCAGAGGTTTTAAATACCGCCATGGCGACTGCCCACGCGTGAAGCTGCCGCGTTGAATCGACAAGCCATAGTGCTGCGCCGACCTGAACACACGCATGCCCGACACGGGGTCGTTGCGCGACAAGATGACCACCTCGACCCTTTGGGTTGTGGCATCGTTGAAGGCCAAGAGTTTTTTCACCAAAGAAAATGCAACGCCTGGTTTGGCGGGCTCTTCCAGCCGCTCCAACTGCAGCTTCATGTAAGCACGGTCGTCGCTTTGCTCGAAGACCAAGTTTTCTTCTTCAAAATCAAACAAGGCGCGCGATGAAATCGCCACCACCAACTGACCGTCTAGGCTGGCTGCCATGGCATGCTCCTTGTTATCGAACCCATTGATTCAAGGCCATGATGGGCATGAGCACCGCCAACACAATCAGCATGACCACACCGCCCATGGCCACAATGAGCAAGGGCTCCAAAATGGTGGCCAAGGCCAAGGCACGGCGCTGCACATCGACCGAAAGTTGTTGAGCCGCGCGTTGCAACATGAGAGGCAGTTGACCGGTTTGTTCACCTAAGCGCGCAAACATGGAGAGCAAACTGGGAAAGCGTTTTTTCTGACCCATGGCCATGGCCAATGGGGCGCCTTCACGCACCAAGATCAAGGCATCGAGCACATCTTCTCGCATGGCCTGATTGGAGAGCGTGTCGGCGGCCGATTGCATGGCCTTCAAAATGGGCACGCCCGCTGCAGTGAGCATGGCCAGCGTGCTGGCAAAGCGAGCCGTGTTGTAACCCGTGGCCAGTCTGCCAACAACGGGCAAACGCAAAACGGCAGCGTCAAAGCGCAAGCGCAAAGCATGTTGCTTCATGGCTTGCTGAAATCCGAACCAACTCAAGCCCAGCAAAAGTGCCACGGTCCAGCCGTGGTTGCGAACGAAATCACTGAGGGCCAGCATGGCCACCGTGAGTGCGGGCAATTTTCTCTGGCTGCCCGAAAAAACTTGCGCCACTTGCGGCACCACGGTGCTAAGCAGGAAAATCACAATCAGCAAAGCAATGAGGCTCACGATGGCAGGGTACAAAGATGCGCTTAAAAGTTTGGCTTTGAGTGTTTGCTGATCTTGCAAATCGTCTGCCAGTTGGCCAAGCACCTCGCCCAAATTGCCGCCTTGTTCGCCGGCACTGATGACCGCGGTGTACAAAGCTGAAAATTCTTTGGGGTGCTGCGACATGGCCTTGGCCAGACCCAAACCAGCATTGACTTCGGCGCGCAAGTTGGCCACCAAATGCGACTGTTTTTCTGATTCGGCTTCATCGCTTAAAGCGGCCAAGGCACGCTCTAGGGGCAAACCACTGCCGACCAAACTGGCCAATTGCCGAGTCCAAACGGCCAAGGCATTGGCAGAAAAACATTTGCCAGAGCCGATGTTGGTTTGCCAAATACTTTTTTTCTCAGAAGCGTTTTGAGCCAGCGCTTGCACAGCCAATGGCACCAAAGACTGTGCGCGCAATTGTCCCCGCGCAGCTTTGGCACTGTCGGCCTCGATCACGCCCTTGCGCAGGACGCCATCGTTTTGCAGTGCTTCAAAAGAATAGGCAGGCATGGGCTGTTCAGATCAATCGCGTGTCACGCGAAGCAATTCTTCTGGGCGTGTGATGCCCAACTGAACCAGCCGTTCACCATCTTCTCGCATCAGCACCATGCCGCCGGCCAGCGCGCCATCGCGAAGGCTGGCTTCAGATTGTTTGGCATGAATTTGGGCGCGTAGCGAATCGTCGGTGGTCATCAATTCAAAGATGCCTGTGCGTCCGGCATACCCAGTTTGTCCGCACAGAGCACAGCCGCGGCCCTGGCATGCGGTGCAAACTTTTCGCACCAAGCGTTGAGCCAAAACGCCCAACAGCGAAGAGCTTAATAAAAAGGGTTCAATGCCCATGTCGGTCAGCCGTGTGACGGCACTGACCGCATCATTGGTATGCAAGGTCGCCAACACCAAGTGGCCTGTCATGGAAGCTTGAATGGCAATTTGGGCTGTTTCAAAATCTCGAATTTCACCAATCATGATGATGTCGGGGTCTTGTCGCAAAATGGCGCGCAATGCCTTGGCGAAGGTCAAATCAATCTTCGAATTAACTTGTGTTTGCCCCACGCCTGCCAACTCATATTCAATGGGGTCTTCCACCGTCATGATGTTGCTGCCAGTAGCGTCCAAGCTTTGCAGTGCTGCATACAGCGTGGTGGTTTTGCCCGAGCCGGTAGGGCCGGTGACCAAAATCAAACCATGGGGTTGGGTGACCAATTGCTGAAAGCGTTGCAGGGTGGCACCTTGCATGCCGACTGATTCAAGACTCAATCGAGTTTCAGATTTATCAAGCAAGCGCAACACCGCACGCTCGCCGTGTGCACTGGGCAATGTGGAAACTCGGACATCGACCGCGCGTGACCCTAAACGCAAACTGATGCGGCCATCTTGCGGCAGGCGCTTCTCGGCAATGTCGAGTTCGGCCATGATTTTCAGCCGAGAAATAAGGGCTGCGTGCAACGCGCGATTGGGTTGAACCACTTCGCGCAAGTTGCCATCGACCCGAAAGCGCACACTGGAGTGGCGCTCATAAGGTTCAATGTGAATGTCGCTGGCGCCGTCGCGAGCCGCTTGGGTGAGCAATGCATTGAGCATGCGAATGATGGGCGCATCGTCGCTGGTTTCTAGAAGGTCTTCAACAGCAGGCAGCTCTTGCATCATGCGTGACAAATCGGCGGCCGATTCCACCTCACTGACCACTGCAGCTGCACTCGATTCGCCGGGGCCGTATTGCGCGGTATAGGCTTTGCTGACACGTTGTCTGAGATCTGATGTGTCTTCGCGTGCAATGTCCAAAGACAACTCAGCATGGCCCCATTTGCGCATGACTTCAGAAATGGCATTGGGCACACTGTCTGGGCAAAGCCAAAGCGTGAGGCGCGTGCCGTCGTCCTCCAACAAAAGTTGGTGGCTGCGCGCAAAGGCGTAGGGGAGCGGGTAGCGGTGTGCCATTAAGGTTTGCGTGTCGATTCTGGCAAGACGGGTGAGCCAATGGCGGGCAGTCCAGGGCTGCTGTTGGGCGTGGCTTCCATTTGAACGCTGCGCATTTGCTCATAACGGCTCAAGGACAGGTTCTCTGTCGAAGCGCCATCACGGACCACCACGGGACGCAAGAACACCATCAGATTGGTTTTCTTGCGGCTTCTAGAATCGGCACGAAACAGGTTGCCAAACAAGGGCACATCGCCCAGTCCGGGCACTCGCTCTTGGCTGTTGCCAAAATCGTCTTGAAGCAAACCACCCAGGACCACAATGCCACCGTCTTCCACCAGCACGCTCGATTCGATGGAGCGCTTGTTGGTGATGAGGCCTGTGGCAGAGTTGATGGAGGCGGGATCAAGCCGGCTGACCTCTTGGTAAATTTGCAATTTGACGGTGCCGTTTTCGCTGATCTGCGGCTTGACCCGCAGCGTCAGGCCCACATCTTTTCGCTCAATGGTTTGAAACGGATTGACCGAGCCTGCCGCGTTGTTGTTGTTGGTGTACTGGCCTGTCACAAACGGCACGTTTTGACCAATCACAATTTTGGCTTCTTCGTTGTCCAGCGTTAAAAGGTTTGGCGTTGACAGCACATTGCCATCGCCGGTGGTTTGTAAAAAACGCGCCAAAAAGCCCAGCACGTAGGTGCCGTTGTTGTTGTGTGCGACCCCAATATTGAGGCCTGAGGAAGGCGCTATATTGCCACTGGCGCCTTGGGCAGCCAGCGAGATGAGGTTGGCGCCGCCCACTCTGAAGTTGGTACCTAAGAGGCCGATGTTGGTATCGCCTTTGCCACCTAAAGGCCCTTGCCACTGCACACCAAACTCTGCGGCTTTTTCAGCACTGACTTCAGCGATCAAACTCTCGACAAAAACTTGCGCACGGCGCGCGTCAAGTTTGTCAATGACTGCGCGCAGTTGTCGGTATTGAGGTTCGGGTGCCGTGATGATGAGCGAGTTGGTGGAGGGATCGGCTTGAATTTGTCCGCCTGTTGAGGGTTGGCCGCCTGCGCTGTTGAAACTGGCGTTGGCACCCCCGCCA
>CALCBL010000119.1 GCA_937897495.1 uncultured Burkholderiales bacterium | reverse complement strand
GCTGAGGTGGCTTTGGAAAGACTGTTGCGCGCGGCAAAATAGGCTTGCAAATGCAATTCTTGGACCGCATTGAGGGAGATGCCTGAGCTTTGACTGAGCCAATCCGCCAAGGCCGTCAAATCACGTCGGTATGCGGCCAAGGTATTGGCCGACAAACCGTCTTCTAGCCAAACCGCATCAACAAAGCGGTCGATGGCGGCTTGACTGTCAGCGCTCATTAGTCGAGTCGGAGTTTTTGAGTGTCCACCACATTTTTGTAGACATCAAATTCAGCTTTAATTTGAGCGGCAAACTGCTCAGGCGTGTTGGCAATGACGATGGAGCCGGTGTCTTCGATGCGCTTGCGAACGGCTGGGTCTTCTAAGGCTTTTTTCACACCAGTGCTCACTTTGTCGATCACTTCTTTAGGCAAATTCTTCGGACCCAAAATGCCGTAATAGGCCATTCGGTTGACGGGCTCCAAACCAACTTCTTTGAAGGTGGGCACATTGGGCAACTGCGCTAAACGTTGCGGTGCAGCCACCACAATGGGGATTAATTTTCCAGCCTGGATGAATGGCAATGCTGAAGGCAAGTTGTCAAAAATAATGAGCACCTGACCTGCTACCGTGTCATTCAAAGCAGGACCTGCACCGCGGTATGGAATGTGAGTGATAAAGACACCCGCCAAGCTTTTCCACAACTCAGTTTGCAAGTGGCCGATGCCGCCAGTGCCAGAAGAGGAGTAAGAATATTTACCCGGATTTTTTTTCAGTTCAGCCAAAAAATCTTTGTAATTCCGCGCTGGAAAACTGGGGTGCACCGCGATCACATTGGGCGTGGCCGCAATGTTGATGATGGGCGTAAAGTCTGTAATGGGGTTGTACGGGTTCTTAGGATTGATGGCAGGGTTGGCTGCCGTGGTAGAGACTGTGGCCATGCCCAAAGAATAACCATCAGGCGTAGCGCGAACTGTTTCTTGGGCACCCACCACGCCGCCGCCGCCAGCCTTATTTTCAACAATCACGGATTGCCCTAACGCTTTGCCCAAAGGATCGGCTATGACGCGCGCCACAATGTCGGTGGTACCGCCAGGTGCAAAAGGCACCTGCAACTTAATGACTTTGCTGGGGTAGTTTTGCGCCCAAACAGGGCTGGTAGTGACACTGAAGACCACACAGACAGATGCTGTCAACAAACTCAAACGACGCTTCATCAAAACTCCTTTAAATAACTGCTACGCATCATAAGCAATATCCGCCTCGATTTGGAGGCAGATACCGCAAAGACAAGCGTTATGCTACTGGGGTGAACTACGCTCAGCTTTTATTCCCTG
>CALCBL010000118.1 GCA_937897495.1 uncultured Burkholderiales bacterium | reverse complement strand
TCAACACCACCCCCATTGGCCGCGCCGTCACGGGCACCATGTTGGTTGCCGCCATGAAGGAAGACGACGTCAACATTTGGGGCGATGGCAGTACGTTCAAGGGAAACGACATTGAGCGTTTTTACCGCTACGGTTTGCTCACAAATCCTTCGCTCAAAATTTACAAGCCTTGGCTCGATCAATTGTTCATTGACGAATTAGGCGGCCGCGCCGAAATGTCAGCGTTCATGACGCAACATGGTTTTGGCTACAAGATGTCCGCCGAAAAAGCCTACTCCACCGACTCCAACATGCTGGGTGCCACACACGAGGCCAAAGACCTTGAGCACCTGAGCAGCGGCATGAAAATTGTGCAGCCCATCATGGGTGTGCCCTTCTGGCGTGAAGACTGCGTGGTCAAGCACGAAGAAGTGACTGTGCGCTTTGAAGAAGGCCAACCTGTGGCTTTGAATGGCGTCAGTTTTTCCGATCCTGTTGAACTCATCTTGGAAGCCAATCGCATTGGCGGCCGTCATGGTTTGGGCATGAGCGATCAAATCGAGAACCGCATCATTGAAGCCAAGAGCCGCGGCATTTACGAAGCGCCTGGCCTGGCTTTGTTGTTCATTGCTTACGAGCGTTTGATCACTGGCATTCACAACGAAGACACCATCGAGCAATACCGCGACAACGGCCGCAAACTGGGCCGCTTGTTGTACCAAGGCCGTTGGTTTGATTCACAAGCCCTCATGCTGCGTGAAACCGCGCAGCGTTGGGTGGCACGTGCCATCACAGGCGAAGTCACCATTGAGTTGCGCCGTGGCAATGACTATTCCATCTTGAACACCACGTCCACCAACCTCACCTATCACCCAGAGCGCTTGACCATGGAAAAAGGCGAGTCCATGTTCACACCGCTAGACCGCATTGGTCAACTCACCATGCGCAATTTGGACATCGTGGACACACGCGCCAAATTGGGCATCTATGCGCAAACAGGTTTGCTGTCATTGGGCGAAGGCGCCGAAATGCTCAAGCTTGAAGGTGGCAAATAAGCTTTAAATCACGACCGGTTCGGGTTCTAAGCGAATGCCGAATCGTTCGTACACGCTGGTCTGAATGGCCTTGGCAAGGGTGACCACTTCGCCGCCCGTGGCGCCTCCTCGGTTCACCAAGACCAGGGCTTGCTTTTCATAAACAGCGGCATTGCCCACGCTCTTGCCTTTCCAGCCGCAGGCATCAATCAGCCACCCTGCAGCCAATTTGATGCTGCCGTCGGGCATGGGGTAGTGCACCACCTTGGGATCGCGGGCAATGATGTCAGCGCATTGCTCTGGCGTGACGGTGGGGTTTTTAAAGAAGCTACCAGCATTGCCCAAGACTTTGGGATCGGGTAATTTGTGGCGGCGAATTTCACAGACCCAATCAAATATGTGTTGGGCACTCGGATTGGCAATGCCCGAATCGGCCATTTTGCGTTCCAGGTCCAAATAGCCCACCACGGGCTTCCACGCTTTAGGTAAATTAAAACGGACACGCAAAATCAAGGCGCGACCTCCCAAGCCAATGCCGTTGGGGCCACTGCTGGCGTGCTTGAAGACTGAATCACGGTAGCCAAAAGCGCACTGCGCAGCGTTGAGTGTGAATATTTGACCCGTGACCAAATCGAGTGCATCTAAGGCGTCAAACCGATCTTGAAGCTCAACACCATAAGCGCCAATGTTTTGGACAGGTGAGGCGCCCACAGAGCCAGGAATCAGGGCCATGTTTTCAAGGCCTGGCCAGCCTTGAGACAAAGTCCAAGCCACAAACTCATGCCAGTCCTCACCGGCTCCCGCCTCCACAATCCAGGCTTTCTGGGTTTCAGACACCAAGCGCTTGCCCAAAATTTCAACTTTGAGCACAAGAGGCTTCACATCGCCGGTTAACACAATGTTGCTGCCGCCGCCCAAAACACAATGCCCTTCATGCCAATTTTCGAGGTTTTTTTGCGCCTCAATGGCGTCTGCCTCAGAGCGAATTCGCACCAAAGAATAGGCCTTGGCCACGATGCCAAAGCTGTTGTAAGACTGAAGGGGTACGTTTTGGGTCACGTTCATGGGAGAATTGTCGCATTCTCTGACTTGATTGTTGAACCCCATGCCATCTTTTGACACCGTTTGCGAACCTAACTTGGTTGAAGTAAGAAACGCGGTTGACACCACCGCCAAAGAAATTGCCACTCGCTTTGACTTCAAAGGCACTTCTGCCGCCATCGAATTGAAAGACAAAGAAATCACTTTGTTTGGCGATGCTGACTTTCAACTCACTCAAATAGACGAAGTGTTGCTGAACAAAATGGCCAAGCGCGGGGTCGATGTGCGCTTCCTAGACAAAGGCGACGTGCAAAAAATGGGCGGCGACAAAGTCAAGCAGGTTTTGAAAGTTCGCAATGGCATTGAAACTGAGGACAGCAAAAAAATTCAAAAGTTGTTGAAAGAAAGCAAGCTGAAAGTGCAGGCCTCCATTCAAGGCGATGCCGTGCGCGTAACGGGCGCCAAGCGGGATGATCTGCAAGCCGCCATGGCCTTGCTGCGAAAAGACATCACCGAGATACCCATCAGCTTTAACAATTTTCGAGATTAAAAAAGCGCCCACGGGCGCTTTTTTAATGCTTCACGGTTCGCCAAAAAATCAGTTAACTTTTTTAGCGCCCAACTTTGTCTCAGTGCCTGCAAGCAAACGGTTCACATTGTCTCGGTGCCGCCAGACCAACAAAATACCCATGACACACAGCATGCCAAAGATGGCGCCGTTGAAATCCCACAACGGACCGTCTGCCGCCATCGCGTAATAAACAGGCGCCAAAACAGCCGCCAACAAAGCGGCCAATGAAGAGTACCTGAAGTACCAAGCAATGCCAAGCCAAGTGATGGCCACGGCCAAGCCCAACAAAGGAGAAATACCCGTCAAAACGCCCAAAGCAGTGGCCACGCCTTTGCCGCCTTCAAATTTAAAAAAGACAGGGTACAAATGGCCTAAAAATGCAGCCAGCCCGGCGGCGGCGGCAACGCCTTCTGTCAAGCCGTAAGCCGCGCCATAATGAAGCAACACCGCCACAGGTGCGCAGCCCTTCATAGCATCAAACAACAAAGTTAAAACTGCCGCTTTTTTGTTGCCAGATCGCAAAACATTGGTGGCACCTGGGTTCTTACTGCCGTAAGAGCGCGGATCGGACAAGCCCATGAACTTGCTCACAATGACAGCAAAACTCAAAGAGCCCAGCAGGTAAGCCAACACCACCACGCTCAGTGGGTGTTGCATGACATCCATTAAATTTTCAGGCATCAGAATCTCGCTTCAATTTGACTCAAAGATCAGGTTGCAGGATCGCGGTGAGTCAATCGAATTTCATCAATTTCGGCCAATATTTGGGTCGACAATTCGGTGCCCCAAACTTTGACATCCTCTTCCAATTGCGCCACAGACGTCACACCAATGATGGTGCTGGCCACCGACCAACGGGTATAGCAAAACGCAAGCGCCATTTGGGTGGGCGTCATGCCATTGTCACGCGCCAATTGGTTGTACAAACGCGCCGCGTCCAAGGTGCTTGGGCGTGCCCAACGTTGTTTGCGGACGGACTCATACTTAGACAAGCGACCCATGGGCGCGCCCTCTCCCTCCAAGCCCGTTAGGTCGTATTTACCAGTTAAAGAGCCAAAACCCAAGGGAGAGTACGCCAGCAAAGAAACACCCAAACGATGGCATGTTTCATCCATCGCATTGTCAAACGTGCGATTCACCAAGCAATAAGGATTTTGAACGGTCATGGCACGAGGCAGGCCATGTTGCTCGGCCAACCTAACGAACTCGTGTGTACCGTATGGCGTTTCGTTAGAAAGGCCGATGTAACGAACCTTGCCCGCCTTGACCAACTTGGCCATCGCCTCGAGTTGCTCATGAATGGCCGTTTCAATGGCGGCCTTGGTAGGATCGAAATACATCGAGCCAAAAGCAGGCACATGTCGTTCTGGCCAGTGAATTTGATACAAGTCGATGACATCTGTTTGCAAGCGCTTGAGACTGGCATCGCATGAATTCAAAATGTCTTGCGCCGTCATGCCTGTGCCTTCGCGAACCCAAGGCATGCCTCTAGAAGGGCCCGCCACTTTGGTAGCCAGTACCACTTTTTGGCGTGTGCCAGGCTTGTTGGAAAACCAATTGCCCAAAATACTTTCAGTCGATCCGCAAGTTTCGGCTTTGGCAGGCACAGAATACATTTCTGCTGTGTCCAAGAAGTTCACACCCAATTCTAGAGAGCGGTCCAAAATTGAGTGGGCTTCTTTTTCTGCCACTTGTTCACCAAAGGTCATGGTGCCCAAACAGATGGGCGTGACCTGAAGGTCTGACGTGCCGAGATTGATTTTTTTCATCTTGATTTAAAACTGCTGGTAAAAATGAATTGAGTCAGAGTGTAAAACCTATTTCAAGGCGACTGATTTTTGAAACAAGAGCGATTGACTGAATTTACATTTTGGCATTTTGACGAAACCGCTCTTCTTCTTGCAAACGCAAGAAGCGGCGTTGTACCTTGCCCGTGGTGGTCATGGGCAATTGCTCAATGAACTCAATCTCTTTGGGGTATTCATAGGGGGCCAGTAAACCACGAACGTGTCGCTGCAAATCTTCAATCACTCTACTTTCAAAATGTTGCACATTTTGTTCAGAGGCTCGTTTTGTTACAAATTCCGGTGACAAGACCACGTAGGCTTTAACCAATGCACCTCGATCGGCATCGGGTTTAGGCACCACGGCGGCGTTCATGACGGCAGGATGTTTGATCAAACAATTTTCAATTTCCCCAGGGCCAATGCGATAGCCCGCAGATTTGAACATGTCATCGGTTCGGCCTTGGTACCAAAGATAGCCATCTTCGTCTTGAATGGCAACATCGCCAGTTCGACACCAAGGGCCGGTGTATTTGGCTTGCGTCGCTGAAGAATTTTTCCAATAGCCCAAAAAGAAAACGGGGTCGGACTGGCCATGCCGATCGAAGCGGTTGACCGCCACTTCGCCCGGTTCGCCAGGCTTGCAAATTTGTCCTTGCTCATTCATCACAGCCACTTGATGACCAGGATAGCCGCGCCCCATGCTGCCGGCTTTAGATGGCCAAAACACTTGGCAATTGCCCACCACATAATTGATCTCTGTTTGACCAAACATTTCATTCACCACCACACCCAACTCATCACGGCAGTAGGCAAACACAGCGTCGCCCACAGCCTCGCCCGCACTCATCAAACCCTTCAAAACAATTTTGTAATGCTGACGGGGGTGCGCTTGCGCCTTCATCATGGCTTTTAAGGCCGTGGGAAATAAAAAACTGTGCGTGATGCCATGCGTGTGCAAAATTTCAAAAGCAAGCTCGGGACTGAAACGACCTTTGAATGCCACAATGGGCCGCCCAAAATAAAGCGATGGCAACAACGCATCCATCAAGCCCCCGGTCCAGGCCCAATCGGCAGGCGACCAAAAAATGGCTTGCGATCCCGTTGGCAACGAGTGCTTCGAAAGATTCACCTCAGGCGATGCATGCGGCTCAAAGCCAAACCAATTTTGACTGCAAACGAAGCCCGTTAAATTGCCAATCAACGCTTGTTGAGGTATGAGTGCGCCCTTCGGATTACCCGTGGTGCCACTGGTGTAAATCAAGATGGCCGGATCTTCTGCTTTGGTTTGAACGGGCCTGAATTTTTTCTGTACCGACAACTTGGATGTTTGGAATTTCAATTCTTTGGGAACATTCAAAACCGATTTCAGCCCATGGCATTCCTTTTTCAAGGCCGTCAAGACAGGTGATGAAAGCTCATCGCAAAGCGCTACAGCAGCACCGCTGTCGGCCAACCTAAATGCCAAAGCCTCAGGCCCGAAGAGCATCGACAAAGGCATGGCGACCGCCCCCATTTGCAAAACAGCGATGTAGGCCACAGCCGTTTCAAACCGCTGCGGCATCACAATGGCAACGCGGTCCCCTTTTTGAACACCCAAGGCCACAAGATGTGTGCTGAGCTGATTGGCTGCCGTTTGCAATTGTGCAAAAGTCCACGCCAGCGGTGCTTGACCACCTGTCTGATGCTCCAAAATGGCAAGCTCATGTTGGTGCTGGGGTGAACGGGCCCAGCGGCCGCAGCAAACCTCTGCCATGTTGAATTTTGCGGGTACATGCCAAGCAAATTGTTGGTGGACCGTCTCGTAAGCGTCGTTCGGGTGACTGACACGCATTCCCTGTCTCCTTATGATCTTGCAGTATGTACCAAGTTAAACGCCACTCTACTAGCCATTTTGTCCCTTTGCGAGGGCATCAGTACCATGTTCGTGAGTGGGGCAACCCCCAATCGAGCTTGCCGCCTGTGGTTTTGGCGCACGGCTGGATGGATGTGGCGGCCTCATGGCAATTCATGGTGGAGTCTTTCAGCGATGCATTTTTTCAGAGCCGACGCATTTTGGCAGCTGACTGGCGTGGCTATGGACTTACCCAAGGCCCTGCCACCGACAGTTTCTGGCTGCCCGATTACTTAGGCGATTTAGACGCATTGCTCTTAGAGCTGTGCCCCGAACAAAGCATCGATTTGGTGGGCCACAGCATGGGCGGCAATGTGGTGATGATGTACGCAGGCGCCCGCCCCGATCGCATTCGGCGTCTGATCAATTTGGAGGGCTTTGGCATGTCAAGCACCCGCCCCTCCCAAGCCCCCGGCCGATTGGGCCAATGGCTGGACGAGCTTCAAGCCTTCAAAAAAGGCGAGTTGGACCTCAAGCCCTACCCCGACGCAGCGGCTGTCGCCCTAAGACTCATGAAAACCAACAAGCGCTTGTCTCAAGACAAAGCCGACTGGCTGGCACAGCATTGGGCCCAAGCTGACGCGCAAGGGCAATGGCGAATTTTGGGAGAGTCTGCCCACAAAGTAGTCAACCCCTATCTGTACCGCGTCGATGAAGTGCTTGAAATTTACAAAAGAATCAAAGCACCGACCTTGGTGGTCGAAGCCTCAGACGACTCTTTGTCACAATGGTGGAAGGGAAAATTCACCTTGGAAGAGTTCCATGAGCGCCTGAAATCAGTCACAGACTTGAAGATCGCCACGCTGCAAGATGCGGGTCACATGCTGCATCACGACCAAGCAGAGGCATTGGCCCAACTTCTTGAGGACTTTTTGGCCTGACTTGACTCCCAAGATGCCTCTAAGCATGAGAAAATCCATTCTTTTATAGATTCGGACACGCTGACTCATGGACGCAGAACACATCAATCAAATTGGCGCGAAATTGACCGACCTGGCCGCCCGCACCGAAGATTTACGGAGGTATCTTTGACTACGATGCCAAATCAGAACGCCTAAGAACCGTCAATGCATCGCTCGAAGATCCCACGGTCTGGAACGACCCGAAGAAAGCGCAAGAATTAGGAAAAGAGAAAAAAGCACTCGATGGCGTGGTGGTCACCCTGAACACCCTCACATCAGAGCTCTCCGACAACAGCGAACTCTTTGCCATGAGCAAAGAGGAAGGCGACGACGCTGGCTTGCTCACCATTGAAGTCGAAGGCAATAAGCTGTCAAGCATTGTGGAGCAACTCGAATTCAGGCGCATGTTCAACAATGAAGCCGACTCATGCAATGCCTTCGTCGACATTCAGGCAGGCGCAGGGGGCACCGAAGCTTGCGATTGGGCCAGCATGCTCATGCGGCAGTACTTGAGATATGCGGAGCGCAAAGGCTTCAAAGTCACCGTAGAAGATGAATCGGCCGGCGATATAGCGGGCATCAAAGGCGCAACCCTCAAATTTGAAGGCGACTACGCTTTTGGTTTGATGCGCACTGAAACGGGTGTTCACCGCTTGGTTAGAAAGTCACCATTCGATTCCTCGGGCGGACGCCACACCAGTTTTGCCAGTATTTTTGTGTACCCTGAAGTCGATGACTCCATTGAAATTGACATCAACCCTGCCGACGTTCGCACCGATACCTTTCGGGCCAGTGGCGCAGGCGGGCAGCACATTAACAAAACGGACTCTGCAGTTCGTTTGACGCACATCCCCACTGGCATTGTGGTGCAGTGCCAAGACGGCCGCAGCCAACACAGCAACCGTGATGTCGCATGGAAACGTTTGCGTTCGCGCTTGTACGATTTCGAAATGCGCAAACGCATGGAAGCCCAACAAAAATTGGAAGATACCAAAACCGATGTGGGTTGGGGTCATCAAATTCGCAGTTATGTGCTCGATCAAAGTCGCATCAAAGATTTACGCACCAACGTTGAAACCTCTAACACTCAAAAAGTATTGGACGGCGACTTGGACGCATTCATTGAAGCCTCGCTCAAACAAGGTGTTTGAAAGCGCAGGCCTTGCCAGCGCTTCAACCCAACCCATGGAGATTTTTTGTGATGCTTGAAGAACAATCAAAAACAATTCGGCGTGTTGAATACACCGCGCCTGCGTTTTGGATCGACACCGTTGATCTCACATTTGACTTAGACCCCGCCAAAACGCGCGTTCTGAACAAGATGCGCATGCGTCGCAACCCCGATGTGGCGGCCCAAGCACTGCGCTTGGACGGCGAAGATTTGAACTTGGCCCGCGTCATGGTCAATGGCGCAGGAACCTCCTTCAAAATGGACGACGATCAACTGGTGCTTGAAAATTTACCCGAAGGCAATGACGCCTTTGATTTGGAAATTTTCACCACTTGCAACCCTTCCAAAAACACACAACTGTCTGGCTTGTACGTCAGCAATGACTCTTTCTTCACGCAATGCGAAGCTGAAGGCTTTCGACGGATCACTTATTTCCTAGACCGACCCGATGTCATGGCCAGCTACACAGTCACATTGCGCGCCGATGCCCAGCAATATCCTGTGCTGCTGTCCAATGGCAATTTAATGGAACAAGGACTCTTGGAAGAGGGACGCCACTTCGCCAAGTGGACTGATCCGCACAAAAAACCCTGCTACTTGTTTGCTTTGGTGGCTGGCAAATTGGTGGCTCGCGAGCAGCGCATTGTTTCTCGCTCAGGCAAAGAACACTTGTTGCAAGTTTTTGTTCGCCCCGGTGATTTGGACAAAACCGAACACGCCATGAACTCCCTCATGGCCAGTGTGGTGTGGGATGAAGCCCGCTTTGGTCTACCACTTGACCTCGAGCGATTCATGATTGTGGCCACCAGCGACTTCAACATGGGCGCCATGGAAAACAAAGGCCTCAATATTTTCAACACAAAATATGTGTTGGCCAACCCTGCCACAGCAACCGACACTGACTACGCCAACATTGAAAGCGTTGTTGGGCATGAGTATTTTCACAATTGGACAGGCAATCGAATCACCTGCCAAGATTGGTTCCAACTTTCCCTCAAAGAGGGTTTGACAGTTTTCCGCGACCAAGAGTTCAGCCAAGACATGGCGGGCATCCAAAGTGCTCGTGCCGTGAAGCGCATTGAAGATGTTCGGGTGCTGCGAACCGTTCAGTTTCCTGAAGATGCTGGCCCCATGGCACATCCCGTTAGGCCTGACAGCTACGTTGAAATTAACAACTTCTACACTGTGACCATTTATGAAAAAGGCGCGGAAGTGGTTCGCATGATGCAGACCTTGGTCAGCGCACCTGGCGATGAAGAGGGCAAGCAAGGGTTTGCCAAGGGCATGACGCTTTACTTTGAACGACATGACGGTCAAGCAGTCACCTGCGACGATTTTGCCCAAGCCATTGCTGATGCCAATCCCAACTCGCCCTTAGCCCATCTTCTCCCGCAATTCAAACGCTGGTACAGCCAATCGGGTACGCCCAGGTTGCTGGCAGAAGGTGTTTACAACAACGAGGCCCAAACTTTCACGCTCACCTTGTCGCAGTCCTGTGACGCCACAGCCGACCAGGCTCACAAAGAACCTTTTGTCATTCCTGTTTCAGTGGGCCTGCTTGATGCAACCGGCCACGCCATTGCCGTTCAGCTACAAGGCGAAGCTCAGACTCAAAGCCTTCAATTCAGCAAAACATTGGTTTTGAGTGAAGCGACAAAATCCTTTGTGTTTGAAAATGTGTCGTCAGCACCCACCCCCTCCCTCTTGCGAAACTTCAGCGCCCCAGTCAATCTTGACTGTGAGCTCACAGAAGAACAATGGCTCACTCTTTTGGCCAATGACCCAGATGCCTTCAACCGATGGGAAGCCGGCCAACGACTGGCTGTTCAAGCTGCTTTGCGTTTTATTCGCGGCCAACACAATCCGAAAACAGAAGCTGTTTTAGGCAGCGGTTACCTACAAGCCATGCGCTTGGTGTTAAACCATCCCGATTTAGATTCTGCCTTCAAAGAGTTGGTCCTCACCTTGCCCTCAGAAACCTACATTTCTGAGCAGCTTGAGTCTGTCGACCCACAACAAGTGCATGCTGTGCGCGAGGCTATGAGGCTTCAGTTGGCCCTGTCTTTACAGGCAGAGTGGCAAGCTTGCTATGAGCTCAATCGAGTCATGGGTGCTTACTCACCAGATGCCAGCTCGAGCGCCAAACGCGCCTTGTCGGGCATGGCTTTAAGCATGTTGTGTTTGGCAGCTGTACACGAAGGTACTTCCATTTGGCCCGCCAAAGCTTTGCAAGCTTTCAAAGATGCGCACAATATGACCGACCGCTTCAATGCCCTCATTGCATTGGTGATCAGTGGCCATGAATTGGCCACCCAAGCGCTAGCGTTGTTCCATGCGTTGTTCAAGAACGAGGACTTGGTGATCGACAAATGGTTTGGCCTGCAAGCCAGCGCGCCTGATCGCGACGGCCACATTTTGCCCATCGTGCGTCAACTCATGCAACACCCCGACTTCAACTTGCGCAATCCAAACCGTGCGCGCAGTTTGATCTTCAGTTATTGCAGCGCCAATCCTGGCGGATTCCATCGAAGCGATGCGGCAGGCTATGTCTACTGGAGTGAGCGCGTCATAGAACTTGACGCCACCAACCCGCAGGTGGCTGCGCGTCTAGCCCGCGCCTTAGATCGCTGGAAAAAATTGGCAGAGCCTTATCGCCAAGCTGCCAAGGCCGCCATCGAACGCGTTGCCGCAAAATCAGATCTCAGCAACGATGTGCGAGAAGTTGTCACGCGCGCTTTGGCCGAATAAACCTGGAGAAACCAATGACCCAGAAAATATCACTGTCTCGCTATTTGGTTGAACAGCAACGCAGCAAGGGGCGCATTCCTGCACAACTTCGACTCTTGTTGGAAGTGGTTGCACGGGCCTGCAAAAGCATCAGCCACGCTGTTAACAAGGGCGCTCTGGGGGGCGTTTTGGGCAGCGCTGACATCGAAAATGTGCAGGGTGAAATTCAAAAAAAATTAGACATCATTGCCAACGAAGTTTTGATTGAAGCCAATGAATGGGGTGGTCATTTAGCGGCCATGGCCTCTGAAGAAATGGAATCCATTCACTTGGTACCCAACCGTTATCCGCAAGGCGAATACCTGCTGCTGTTTGACCCCTTAGACGGCTCTAGCAACATTGATGTCAACGTGAGCATTGGCACCATCTTCAGCGTTCTGCAAAAACCAGAAGGCAGCGAAGGCATCACCGAGAATGATTTTCTACAAGCGGGTAGCCAGCAGGTTGCAGCAGGCTATTGCGTTTACGGCCCACAAACCACATTGGTTCTCACCGTTGGCGATGGTGTGGCAATGTTTACCTTGGATCGAGAGCAAGGCTCTTTTGTTTTAACCCAAGAGAACGTCAAGGTCCCAGAAGACACCCAAGAATTTGCCATCAACATGAGCAACATGCGCCACTGGGATGCCCCCGTCAAACGTTATGTGGACGAGTGCTTGCTAGGCAAAGAAGGCGTGCGTGGCAAAGATTTCAACATGCGCTGGATTGCCAGCATGGTGGCCGATGTGCACCGCATCCTCACACGCGGTGGCGTTTTCATGTACCCCTGGGACAAACGAGAGCCTCACAAAGCAGGCAAGTTGCGTTTGATGTACGAAGCCAACCCCATGAGTTGGTTGATCGAGCAGGCGGGCGG
>CALCBL010000117.1 GCA_937897495.1 uncultured Burkholderiales bacterium | reverse complement strand
CCAAACGGGGCATGCGGGGCTATTTGCATTGGGTTGGCTTTGATGCGCCCAATTGACAAAGTGCTCAGGTAGTTCGCACCCGAAGGCTTCTACCCACACGATGGAGGGCTGGTCAATGCCATCGAGGGCATCATGCCAAGCCCGTACCACCACGGTTCCCGTTGTCGTGTTGAACTGGACTCGGCCCTCGGCATTGGGCGTCGCATCGGGCGCCATCCAAACAAGCGCACTTGCATCGTCTACCCAAAGCCTGACGCTGTGACCGCGCGAGGCCAAATCGGCACTCAGGCGCCAACAGACCCCCAGATCTCCGTGGTTATCGATGACGCGGCAAAAAATGTCCCATTGCATGCGTGATATTGTCGCGCGCTTCGAGACACAATAGCCCCCATGTCCAGTGTTCACCCAGAATCTTTGTTGGCCGAAGTGGCCGCACTTCCCAGCTTGCCTGGGGTTTATCGCTATTTCGATGCGGAAGATCAGGTCTTGTACGTTGGCAAGGCCAGGAATTTAAAAAAGCGCGTTAGCAGTTATTTTCAGAAAGACCATGGCGGCACCCGAATCGGACACATGATTAGCAAGATCAGGCGCATGCAAACCACCGTGGTGCGTTCAGAAGCAGAGGCCTTGCTGCTTGAAAATAATTTGATCAAAACATTGAGCCCCAAGTTCAATATTTTGTTTCGAGACGACAAAAGCTACCCTTATCTCAAAGTATCTGGCACCGGTGTGACCCGCCGCAACAAGCCAACTTCCGATTCACCAAGCGAAGACAAGCCCGTTGCCAAGGCAGAAGATTATTCAAGGATTGCTTACTACCGCGGGGGCGTTGAAAAAAAACACCGCTACTTTGGGCCTTACCCCAGTGCATGGGCTGTGAAGGAAACGATTCAACTGCTGCAAAAAGTTTTCAGACTTCGCACATGTGAAGACACTGTTTTTTCAAACCGAACTCGGCCTTGTTTGCTGTACCAAATCAAACGTTGTTCGGGCCCTTGTGTGGGTGTGGTGTCAGTGGCGCAGTATGCGCAAGATGTGGCGCAAGCAGAAGCCTTCTTGCAGGGCGAGACGCAGGCCGTCTTAAAGGCGATGGAAGAGCGCATGATGGCGCACGCCGACAAGCTTGAGTTTGAGATGGCTGCAGAAGTTCGCAATCAGATGACGGCTTTGTCGCGTGTCCTGCATCAGCAATCGGTTGACAACGTATCTGACACCGATGTCGATATTTTGGCCGTCAAGGTGCAGGGCGGCAGGGCGTGTGTCAATTTGGCCATGGTTCGCGGGGGCAGGCATTTGGGCGATCGGCCTTATTTTCCCTCGCATGTGGAAGATGGCCACGCCATGCTCAACTTGGCATTGGAAGACGATGTCAGCGTGGTTGCACAAACATTGGAGGTGAAAGTGTTGGAGGCCTTCATTGCGCAGCATTACTTGAGCATTCCAGTGCCGACAACATTGATCACCAGCGAGAAAATAGATGCCAAGGTGCTTGATGCCATCGCCTTGCAGTCTGGCATGAAAGTCAACGCCGTGCACAACCCCCGCGAGCAAAGAAGATCATGGTTGGAGATGGCTGAGAAAAATGCGGCCATTCAACTGGCCCGATTGTTGGCGGAAGAGGGCTCGCAACAAGCGCGCACCAGAGCCTTGGTTGAAGCGCTCGATTTAGCGCCAGATGACATGGATGCCTTGCGCATGGAGTGCTTTGACATTTCGCATACATCTGGCGAAGCGACCCAAGCTTCTTGTGTGGTTTTTCAAAATCACAAAATGCAAAACAGCGAATATCGACGCTACAAAATTGAAGACATCACACCCGGTGACGATTACGCAGCGATGCGGCAGGTCTTGCTGCGGCGATATGGCAAGTTGGCCGAGGCCATCAAATCCGGCGAAGTAGATCGCAAGGTCCGCATGCCAGATTTGGTGCTCATTGATGGTGGCAAGGGACAGGTATCGATGGCCCGAGAGGTCTTCGAAGCTTTGGGCCTCGATCTGTCCTTGATTGTGGGCGTTGAAAAAGGGGAGGGCCGAAAAGTGGGCCTCGAAGAACTGGTCTTTGCCGATGGCCGAGACAAGGTTTATCTGGGCAAAGATTCAGCGGCCTTGATGCTGGTCGCTCAAGTCAGGGATGAGGCGCACCGATTTGCCATCACGGGAATGCGTGCACAACGCGCTAAAGTTCGAATGGGCGGTGGGCGTTTAGAGGAAATTGGGGGCATTGGCCCCAAAAAACGCGCCAAACTGTTGCAGCGCTTTGGGGGTGTGCGTGGCGTAGAAGACGCCAGTGTTGACGACCTGATGTCGGTGGACGGTATCTCTAGGGAATTGGCAGAAATCATTTACCAGGCCCTTCACTGAGCATGGCGCCTTGGTGTCAGCAAACTGACTTCAATGCGTGACACAATATCTTCCATGTTTTTCACCATTCCCACCCTCATGACTTGGACGCGCATCGTCGCGATTCCCTTCATTGTGGGGGTGTTCTACACTGAGTTGCCAGTTGAATCACGCAATTTTTTGGCCACCACCATGTTTGTGATTTTTGCAGCCACCGACTGGCTCGATGGTTTTTTGGCCCGAAAGCTCAACCAAACCTCTTCATTTGGCGCCTTTTTAGACCCTGTGGCCGACAAGTTTTTGGTCTGTGCCTCCCTGTTGGTACTGGTTCACTTGCACCGCGTTCATGTTTTTGTGGCCTTGATCATCATTGGGCGTGAGATCGCCATCTCGGCCTTGCGAGAGTGGATGGCGCAAATTGGCGCTAGCAAAAGTGTCGCGGTTCATTTCGTCGGCAAACTAAAGACCACGGTGCAGATGGTGGCCATTCCGTTTTTACTTTTCAATGGTCAATTGTTTGGCGTGATTGACACGCATGTGTGGGGCACTGGCCTGATCTGGATTGCCTCCATTCTGACCATTTGGTCTATGATTTACTACATGCAAAAGGCCCTCCCTGAGATTCGTGCGCGAGTGAAATGAATCACTCAGAATCTTCCGACGCCTGGGTTCGGGCCATGCCTGCGGTCTTCGTGCTCATTTGGAGCACGGGCTTCATCGTTGCACGTTTTGGCATGCCCAATGCACCACCGTTTTCCTTTTTAGGGCTTCGCTACGCCCTGTCCATTGCTTGCTTTGTGATTTGGATCAGGGTGGCTAAGGTGCGTTGGCCGCAAAGTCGATCGGAATGGTTTCACTTGTCAGTCACTGGCGTTCTCATGCATGCAGGCTACTTGGGCGGCGTTTGGGCTGCGGTGAAGGCGGGCATGGGGTCTGGTTTGTCGGCCCTCATTGTGGGGTTGCAGCCCGTGCTGACCGCCATTTGGCTGTCGTCCAGAGATACCACTTTAGAAAACAAGGTGAGCCGCCGACAGTGGACCGGTTTGTTACTGGGTTTTTGTGGACTGCTTTTGGTGGTCTGGCACAAACTCACGCAGGGCAGTGCTTTGGACCATGTCAATGCACTCAATTTGAGTTTTGCCATCATGGCGCTGCTCTCTATTACCTTGGGCACGCTTTACCAAAAAAGCTTCGTCAAGCCATGTGACGTTCGATCGGCCAATACCGTTCAATTGCTTGCGGCCTTGATTGTGACAACCCCCTTGGCGCTGTTAGAAACTGAATCCGTGCAATTCAACGCCGAGTTCATTGGCGCCATGGCGTGGTCTGTATTAGGATTGACCTTAGGCGGCAGCTCGCTTTTGTACATGCTCATTCAGAAGGGCGCTGCTGCCAGTGTGACCAGCTTGATGTACCTTGTGCCGCCCTGTACGGCTTTGGTGGCATGGTTGTTATTTGATGAACCCATCACTGCTTTCACACTGCTCGGTATTGCCCTTACGGCTTGGGGCGTCAGTTGGGTTGTGAGGCCCGCTCAGTAAATTTTAGGAGAAAAAACATGACAAAAAAACGCATTGCAGTCATTGCTGGAGATGGCATTGGCAAAGAAGTCATGCCCGAGGGCCTGAGGGTCATGGCGGCAGCCGCTTCAAAATTCAATCTCGATTTGCAATTTGATCATTTCGACTTTTCAAGTTGGGACTACTTTGAAAAGCACGGCCAAATGCTGCCCGACAATTGGAAAGACCAAATCGGTGGCCACGATGCCATCTACTTTGGTGCTGTGGGCTGGCCAGACAAAATTGCCGACCATGTGTCTTTGTGGGGCTCTTTGCTTTTGTTTCGCCGTGAGTTTGATCAGTACATCAACTTGCGTCCTGCCAGACTCATGCCAGGCATCATTGCGCCCGTGGTGCGAAGAGATGGCTCGCCCAGACAGCCCGGTGAAATTGACATGTACATCGTGCGCGAAAACACCGAGGGTGAGTACTCCAGCATTGGCGGGCGCATGTACCCTGGTACCGAGCGTGAAATTGTGATGCAAGAAACGGTCATGTCGCGCATTGGCGTCGATCGCGTCTTGAAATTCGCCTTTGAACTTGCGCAGACTCGCCCTAAGAAGCATCTCACCAGTGCCACCAAATCCAACGGCATTGCCATTACCATGCCTTATTGGGATGAGCGTGTTGTCGAAATGGCCAAGAACTACCCGGGCATCCATGTTGATAAGTTTCACATCGATATTTTGACGGCGCACTTTGTGCAGCGCCCCGACTTTTTCGATGTGGTGGTGGCCAGCAATTTGTTTGGTGATATTTTGAGCGACTTGGGCCCAGCTTGCACAGGCACGATTGGCATTGCACCCAGTGCCAACCTCAATCCAGATCGCAAATACCCCTCTTTGTTTGAACCGGTTCATGGCTCTGCGCCAGACATCGCAGGCAAGAACATTGCAAACCCGATCGGTCAAATTTGGTGCGGTGCCATGATGTTGGAATTTTTGGGTTGCAAGCCTGCCCACGATGCCGTATTGGCTGCCATTGAAAAAGTATTGGCACCCAATAGTGGTGCGCCACGCACCGCAGACATTGGGGGTTCTGCTAATACGCAAGACGTTGGAAAAGCCATTGCTGCAGCTTTATGAGAACTTTTGGGATCTAGTTGTTGGATCTCCCAATTTTTTTTCGCGAAGCCCCTTGCAGACATTCAGTTTGCGTCTAGAATTCGTGTCGCATTGCGGTTTCTAGACACAAAATCATTTGACAGGCTTGTTTTGTCTGGTTAAATTGAGGTCAGCAAATTCATTGCGAAGACAATGTTTTGTGTCGGAAGTTTTTTTAAAACTTCAAAAAAATTTTAACAATCATGAGTCACTCAGATTTTGAGTTCTCTTATTTTTTCCTAAGGTTCTTTGTATGAACAAGACTGAATTGATCGAGCACATTGCCAAACAAGCAGACATTTCTAAAGCTGCTGCTGGCCGTGCATTGGAAGCCACCATTGGCGCCGTTCGCACCACATTGAAAAAAGGCGGCACTGTCGCCTTGGTTGGTTTCGGTACATTTGCCGTCACCAAGCGTGCTGCTCGCGCTGGTCGCAACCCGCGTACTGGTGCTGCCATCAAAATCAAATCAGCCAAGGTGCCTAAGTTCCGTCCAGGCAAGGCTTTAAAAGACGCCTTGAATTAATCTTTGATTAGGGGGGTGCTTAGCTCAGTCGGTAGAGCGGCGCCCTTACAAGGCGTAGGTCGGCGGTTCGACCCCGTCAGCACCCACCACCCCCAAACAGAGGCGAACAGGTTGTTCGCCTTTTGTCTTTTTGTGACATTTACAGCGTCAATAGACAGAGAGTTCTCACATGTTTGATTTTGTCCGCAACAACACCAAGATCATGATGGGCATATTGTTCCTGCTCATCATTCCCTCCTTCGTTTTGTTTGGTCTTGAAGGCTACAGTCGTTTCAATGACAAGGGCGCCGTGGTCGCCAAAGTCAACGGCAACAAAATCAACCAAACCGATTGGGACGCCGCACACAAGCGCGAAGTCGATCGAATTCGGGCGTCGATGCCCAATATTGATGCCAAGTTGTTTGACACGCCAGAAGCCAAGTACGCCACATTAGAGCGCTTGGTTCGTGACCAGGTCATTTCAGCAGCGGCTCAAAAATTACAGTTGGTGGCCAGCGACACACGTTTGGCGCGCGAGTTACAGCAAAGCCCTGCCATTGCGGCTTTGCGCACGGCTGATGGCAAGCTTGACATGGCGCGTTACAAACAACTGGCAGCTTCTCAAGGCATGACGCCAGAAATGTTTGAAATGCAAGTTCGTGCAGATTTGTCCAATCGCCAGGTCATTCAAGGTGTTCAAGCATCTGCATACGCCACTTCTGCGCAAACACAAACGGCCATGAACGCTTTCATGCAAAGTCGCGAAGTTCAAATTCTGAATTTCCCAGCTGCTGACTACCTCGGCAAAGTCACGGTCTCTGATGCTGATTTGCAGGCTTATTACGATAAAAACAAAGACAAATACCAATCTTCCGAATCAGCTGACATTGAGTACATTGTTCTCGACATTGAAAGTCTGCGTCAATCGATTACTTTGAACGAACAAGACTTGAAGTCTTACTACGAGCAAAACTTGCAGCGCTTGTCCAGCAAAGAAGAGCGTCGTGCCAGCCATATTCTGATCACTGCAGCCAAGGATTCGCCTGAAGCTGAGAAAAAAATTGCACGCGCCAAGGCTGAGGAGTTGTTGAAATTGGTCAAAGCCAAGCCTGCAAGCTTCGCCGATGTCGCTCGCAAAAACTCTCAAGACCCCGGCTCTGCTGTCAAAGGGGGTGATTTGGACTTCTTCGGTCGTGGTGCCATGGTGAAAGCCTTTGAGGATGCCGCATTCAGCATGAAAACGTCAGACATCAGTGACTTGGTCGAGTCTGAGTTTGGCTACCACATCATTCAACTCACCGACATCAAGGCGGCCAAAGCCCAAAGCTTTGAGTCAATGCGCCCCGCCTTGGAAGCAGACTTGAAGAAGCAGCAAGCCCAGCGCAAATATGCCGAGTTGGCAGAAACATTTTCCAATACGGTGTACGAGCAGTCCGACAGCTTGAAGCCTGTGGCAGACAAGCTCAAACTCAACATTCAAAAGGCCAATCAAGTGGCACGCCAACCCACGCAGGCCCGAAGTGTCTTGAGCCATCCAGGTTTGTTGCAAGCTATTTTCAGTGAAGCATCTTTGCAAAAGCAGCGCAACACAGAAGCCATTGAAGTGGCACCCAGCACGCTGGTTTCAGCCCGTGTGGTCAAGCACCAACCCGCTGCCACTTTGCCCTTGGCGGAAGTGAAAGAATTTGTCAAACGTGCTTTAACCCAAGAAAAGGCCGCTGAAATGGCCAAAGCCCAAGGCGAGCAACGTTTGACTGCACTCAAAGCCAGCACTGGTGCTGACAATCTGCCCAATGCCATTGTGATTTCTCGCGAAAAAACACAAAGGCAATTGCCCAAAGTGGTTGATGCTGTTCTGCGCGCCGACCCTAACAAGCTGCCCTCAGTCAGTGGCGTAGATTTGGGCGTTCAAGGTTTTGCTGTGGTTCGTGTGACCAAGATCTTGCCACCTGAAGCTGAAAACAAAGAGCTCATGGTTCAAGCTCAGCAGCAATTTACGCAGCTGTGGGGTACCGCTGAAACGCAGGCCTACATTGCCCAGTTAAAGACCAAGATGAAGGCTGAAATTTTGGTGCCAAAACCCAGTGCTGCCAAGCCAAAGTCAGAGGCGCAAGGGGCCTGAGAAAAAAAGTTTCGGCTATAATCCCGCTTCTACGGTGGCTGTAGCTCAGTTGGTAGAGTCCAGGATTGTGATTCCTGTTGTCGTGGGTTCGAGCCCCATCAGCCACCCCATCAAATTCAAAGGGTTTACAAGACTTCTTGTAAACCCTTTTTCTTTGTCGTGACTGAGCCCGAATCAAGCCATTCGCCCGCAAAACCTCACACTCCAAATTAAGTTTAAAAAATGGTTTAATGACATTTTTATGTCAGACCAATCCCTTTTGAATCAAGCTTCAAAGACTTTAAATACCGCGATAGACATCGTTTACCTTTGGGTGAATGGCAACGATAGCGAGTGGCGCGCCAAGCGCGAAAAATATGCCCAGAAATTAGAAGCCACTGGCAACTTAAGTTTTGCCAAGTTCGGCAATGTGGAAGGTCGTTACCGCGACAACGACGAGCTGCGGTTCAGCTTGCGCGCCCTTGAAAAATTCTTTCCCGAACACGGCCACATTTACATCGTCACAGATGGTCAGGTACCCGATTGGTTCCAAGCCTCAGATCAAATTACGTTGGTCGATCACCATCAACTGATTCCCCATTCCTCATTGCCCACATTCGATTCAGGCAATATCGAGTCTTATATTCACCACATTCCAGGGCTTTCAGAACGCTATTTTTATTTGAACGACGATGTGTTCTTTGGTGCGCCTGTTTGTTTGGAAAATTGGTTTTTTGAAAAAGGCTTTTTTGTCTCTTGGTCTGATGAGCCCGAGGTGATTGGCAACAAGCTAAAAGCTGAATCGACCTCCCTTGAAAATGCCAGTCGACTGTCCAAACAGTGGCTGCAAACCAAAGCGGATAAATCAAACACCCGAGCCGATTCAAGTGTCAGAAAAATGAACCCTCAGTATCTGCATACGGCTAGAACTTTCTCGCATTCACCTAGGCCCATGCTGAAGTCAGTGATGATGGAGATTGAGCGCGATGCGCCAGAGTTATTTGAGCGGGTACGGTCAACTGTTTTTCGCACTTGGAACAAGCCCACCATCATTTCTGACTTTGTGCTGCGCTGGGCTTTGGCACATGGTTTGGCCAAAACAATAGACCATTCGCATTTGTACATTGCAACAGGACAAGCGATAGGGGTTCAATCGCTTGAGCATCTCAAAAAGCAGTTTGGCTATTTAGATTTCTTTTGCATCAATGACACCACAGACGATGCCCATGATGGCGATCCTAGATTGCTTCAAGTTCGTCAAATGCTAAAAACGCTTTTGCCCAACTCCTCTCAAAATGAATTGGCAAGCAGCCAAGATGGCAATGCCGTGCAAGCTCTCAAATTCAAACAGCCTCTAGGCATGGCGGTTTGAGAGCTTCAAAACAGCTCACCGTTTTGAGGGACAATTGACGGCCAGTATCAAATCCATGTATTCAATCCACAGGAGTCGTTGAAGATGACGGCATCAAAAACAAAATCAGCATCTCCCCGCCAGTCCAAACAACTCACTGTCGAGTTGATGTGGCAACTGCAACGACTTGGTGCTCCCAGCATCAGTCCAGACGGTTCGCAGGCGGTGTGTGCTGTCGCTCAACCCTCTGTCCAAGAAAACACCATTCAAAGTGCCATTTGGCTTTTGTCGACCCTTGGCGGTCAGCCCAGACAACTCACGCAATGTGGCGACAAAGACGGTCGTCCGCAGTTCTCACCCCAAGGCGATTGGGTAGCGTTTGTGGCCAAGC
>CALCBL010000116.1 GCA_937897495.1 uncultured Burkholderiales bacterium | reverse complement strand
GGTGCAATCTGCAATGCTCAATTCAGTGCCGCCAATGAAGGGTTTGAACTGTGCCAATTTTGCAAATGCGGCCACATTTTTCTCAAGTTGGACACCGATTTTTTCCTTGACAGTGTCGCTGACCTTGCCGCCAAAGAAGGCTTCACCGTACAAGTTGCGCGCCACCAATTCCAAGTGCAAATCTAAGAAGACCACCAGCTCCCGAGCTTTGGCGGCTGCGAAGGCGTCCTTGGGCATGAGAGGGTGATCAGGGTACTGTTGCTCGATGTACTCCACCATGACCGCCGATTCGCAAACCGAGCCTTGCGCTGTTTTCAAATAGGGCACTTTGCCAAGTGGGCTGGCTGTGGGATCGGTTTCCCCCACCCATGCCAACTCCTCTTCAAAGGCAACGCCTTTTTCCAGCAGCACCAATTTAACTTTGTTGTGATAGTTGCTGGCGCCAAAGCCGCAGAGTGTCAGCATGTCTTGTCTTCCTATTTGGATAAAAGAAAAGAGCTTAGCCTTTGATCGTTCCTTGTTGCGTCGCGCAGTTGACGCGGGGCTGTATGCGTTAAGCTTGCGCTTGACACACACCTCAAGGAGCCTTCATGAGCGATACCTCAGCTTTCGGATTTGGAAAATTCGTACCTGGCTTTGATTTTTTGCAAAACTTAGGGCAAGCCGCAAACCCCGGCGCCAAAGGATCACCCCAGGGCATGCCCAACATGGCCAGCTGGGTCGCGCCTACCTTGAGTGTGGAAGAGCTCGACAAGCGCATTCAAGAACTCAAAACGGTTCAGTTTTGGTTGGAGCAAAATACCAATGCGCTCAAGGCCACCATTCAGGCCTTAGAGGTGCAAAAAATGACCTTGTCTACTTTGCAAGGCATGAACGTGAACATGACAGAGTTGGCCAAGGCCTTCACGGCCAAAATGCCTGACCTCCATCCCAAGGACACGCCCAAGCCCGCAGAAACTCACAGCGCCGCTGATTCAAGCAGCGATCACGCCAAAGCAAGTGCTGAAGGTGCCGCACAAGGCCCTGCAGTTGACCCCATGCAGTGGTGGGGATCACTCACCCAACAATTTCAAAACATTGCGGCGGCGGCTGTGAAAGATGTGGCGGCCAAAGCCATGAAAGACGGCCCCAAGGCCAGCAAGAAAACGGCTACAACGCGCAAAACCCAAAAGCCAAGTTCAAGCACAAGCCGATCCAGTTCAGCTCGTTCAAGTTCAGCGCGACCATCGCGAGCCAAAAAACCAGCCCCATGAATTTATTTCCCTTTGGACACGCCACGCACCCGCAGTGGCAAATGGCCGCCGGATTGGTCATTGCCCAATTGCGCGCCCAAATGACATTGCCAGGCCATGCGCCGCAGCCGCGTTTGGGGCTGTTGTACATCACCGACCATTACGCCAACGAAGCCGAACCCATCTTGGCGCACTTTAGAGAAGAGTTGCCCATGGTCCAAGATTGGGCAGGCACCGTGGGTGTGGGGGTGGCAGCCAACAACGCAGAGTACTTTGACGAACCGGGCATGGCCTTGATGCTGTGCGATTTACCTGCCGATCAATACCGCGTGTTTTCGGGTGCACAACCCTTGCCGCCGCAGTTCAAGGCCCATAGCGCCTTGGTGCATGCCGATCCGCAAACGCCGGACTTGGCCGAGTTGATTGCCGAAATGGCGGGTCGCACGCAGTCGGGGTATTTGTTTGGCGGTTTAACGGCCAGTCGAAACCAAGCCGTGCAATTTGCTTGGCAGAATTCAGCCGATCCCAAGCAGGGTGTTTTAACGGGTGGTCTAAGCGGCGTTGCTTGGTCGCCCGAGGTGCAAATCTTGTCGCGCGTCACGCAAGGCTGCGCGCCCATCAGCAAAGAGCGCGAGATCACGGAAGCCGAAGGGCATGTGGTTTACAAACTCGATGGCTTGCCGGCACTGGATGTGTTGATGGCCGATTTGAAGGTGTCCTTGTCAGAACCACAAGTCGCATTGAAAGCAGTGCGAAGCACCTTGGTGGGACTCACGTCTGCCGGTCAACAAGGGGTTGGCAGAGCAGGCAGCTTAGGTGCCGATGTCAGAGTGCGACACATCGTTGGACTCGACCCCGCACGCCAAGGCGTGGCCATTGCAGACCATTTGCAAGCAGGTCAGAAATTGACTTTTTGCCAGATGAGTTTGCAGGCAGCCAAGTCAGATCTTCGTCGCATTTGCGCAGAAATTCGAGAAGAGTTAGAGCCCGAAACATTGAGCTTGGAAATGGCCAACGCTTTGGCAGCCAGTGAAGCAGAAGCGGCGCCGCACCCAGCCAGGCGCATTGCGGGCGCGGTGTATGTCAGTTGCTCTGGCCGCGGTGGCCCGCACTTTGGTGGGCCCAGTGCCGAGCTTCAGTGGATTCGCCACGCTTTAGGCGATGTGCCTTTGGTGGGGTTTTTTGCAAGCGGCGAAATTGCCCATCAGCACTTGTATGGTTACACCGGTGTGTTGACGGTATTCACCACGCCTGCAGAAGCCACTTAAACAACAACAGTTTTTATACGCCGCGCGCACGCGCCTGTTTGAACTGCGTCTGAAAGCTTGAGAAGCTTCCGGCTTCCAATGCAGCGCGTACTTCTTGCATGAGGTTCAAGTAATAGTGCAAGTTGTGAATGGTGGTCAGCATGGGCCCCAGCATCTCGCCGCAGCGATCGAGGTGATGCAAATACGCGCGGCTAAAACCTTCTCTGCCGCCATCGTCCCAAGATACGCCTGAAGTGCCAGCACAAGCATGGCATGTGCATGAGGCGTCTAAAGGCTGATGGTCGGTTTTGTGACGCGCATTGCGCAGCTTCAAATCGCCAAAGCGCGTGAACACCGTGCCATTGCGTGCGTTGCGCGTGGGCATGACGCAGTCAAACATGTCAACACCTTGCGCCACGCCTTCGACCAAATCTTCGGGGGTGCCCACACCCATGAGATAGCGTGGCTTTTCAGCGGGCAGACGGTGCGGTGTGTGCGCCATGATTTGCAGCATTTGTTCTTTGGGCTCGCCCACGCTCACACCGCCAATGGCATAACCTGGAAAATTCATACCCACCAATTGGTCTAGAGATTCTTGACGCAAGTTTTCAAACATGCCGCCTTGCACAATGCCAAACAAAGCATTGGGATTTTCAAGCCGTGCAAATTCATTTTGACTGCGTGTGGCCCAGCGCAAACTCATCTCCATCGACTTGCGTGCTTCTGCTTCTGTGGTGAGGTGGCCTTTGGTTTCATAAGGCGTGCACTCATCGAGCTGCATCACGATGTCTGAGTTCAAGATGGTTTGAATTTGCATGCTCACTTCGGGCGACATGAACAGCTTGTCGCCGTTCACGGGCGAAGAAAAATGCACGCCTTCTTCGGTAATTTTGCGCATCGCACCCAAAGACCAAACTTGAAAACCGCCCGAGTCTGTGAGGATGGGTTTCTTCCATTTTTCAAAGCCATGCAAGCCGCCAAAACTTTTCATGATGTCAAGGCCTGGCCGCATCCACAAATGAAAGGTGTTGCCCAAAATAATTTGCGCGCCCATTTCTTCGAGGCTGCGCGGCATCACGCCTTTCACGGTGCCGTAGGTGCCCACAGGCATGAAGATGGGCGTTTGAATCACGCCATGGTTCAGGGTCAACTGACCTCTTCGCGCGTGGCTGTGAGGGTCTGTTTTGAGGAGTTCAAATTGAAGCATGTTTCATTCTATGCTTTAGGTTTAAAGAGAGTTCGAGCGTCTTAAGAGCATGGCATCGCCATAGCTGAAGAATCGATACTTTTGTGCAATGGCGTGGGCGTACAAAGCCATCACATGCTCATAGCCTGCAAAGGCACTGACCAGCATCATCAATGTGCTTTTGGGTAAATGGAAATTGGTGATCAGGCAGTCCACCCACTGAAATTCAAAGCCTGGTGTGATGAAGATTTGGGTGTCGCCTTGCGCTAGACCTGATTTTGCCCACGACTCCAAAGTTCTGACCGAAGTCGTGCCAACCGCCCATACTTTACCGCCACGTGCTTTGCACGCCTGCAAAGCAAGCTGAGTCGATGCAGGAATGTCGTACCACTCGGCATGCATGGTGTGTTCGGCAATGTTTTCGGTTTTCACGGGCTGGAAAGTGCCTGCACCCACATGCAAAGTGACACTCGCGGTGGCGACGCCCTTATCTTTTAACTGGCTCAACAAGGCATCGTCAAAATGCAGTGCTGCAGTCGGTGCGGCGACAGCGCCGGGATGGCGTGCAAAGACTGTTTGGTAGCGCGCTTCGTCTTCAGCAACTTCAGACTCAGTGGCGCTGCCGTCGTATTGCCGCTCAATGTAGGGCGGCAATGGCATGTGGCCATACTGAGCCATGAGGGCATGCGGTTCTGCGCTGAATTCAAAACAAAACAAAGCGCCTTTTTCATCAGGCCAACGGCCGATCAAAGTGGCCTCAAACCCCGTTTCGCTCTGCTTCAAAAATGCGTTGGGATCTCTGCCCATGTAAAGGGTGGCGCCGATGGGCGGCTTCTTGCTGACTTTCATGTGAGCCACCACGCGATGACCCGGCAATACCCGCTCAATCAAGAGCTCCACTTTGCCGCCGCTTGATTTTTCGCCAAAGATTCGCGCCTTGATGACTTGGGTGTCGTTGAAAACCAAGAGGTCGCCCGATTGCATCTGTTGGGGCAAATCCTTAAACACCCGATCGACTGGCATGGGGCCGCTGCCGTCAAGCAACTGAGAGCTGCTGCGCTCAGTTGCTGGGTGTTGTGCGATCAGTTCTGGGGGAAGGTGAAAGTCAAAGTCACTCAAACTGAAGCTGCGTTTGGCTTGGATGACGTCAAGGGGGGGGCTAAAAGCGGTCATGTGCTTGAGGGCCGAACAAGACCCGTTCCAAGTTGAAAAATTAGATTGTCCCATGACCTAACGCAATCAATTTGAAACTAAAACTATTGAATAGTTGTAAATGAGAGCAAGATGTGAGCATTATTTAAGAAAGTAATGATCACCATTCACTTTCCAGCGTTCCCAAGACAGTAATGTATGGGAATGCTCAAAGTATCAGAGTCCCAACAATTCGCCGATCGTTTGCGCGGCGCGTTGGAGAGTGCAGGGGTGCGTGCTTCACCCACACTGGTGGCCAATGCCTTCAACCTTCGCTACCGGGGTCGCAGCATCACGCCCCACACGGCACGCAACTGGTTGTTGGGCAAAGTCATGCCCACGCAAGACAAACTGCGGGTCCTTTCCGACTGGTTACAAGTCAGCCCTGACGAACTTCGTTTTGGCCGTGCACCCGGCAAGACGTACGTGTTTGAAATGAACAATGGCCCCATCGAAATGGGCCTGGCCGACCGTGAAATGGTTGATCGGTATTTAACGCTGTCCCTCGAACAGCGCAAAACCATTCGAGACATTGTGTCAGCCTTCGTGATGTCCACATTGGCCGAAAAACTGCTTTGATCTTGACGGCCTGATACGCAGGCTGTTTTAGGCCTGCACGGTACAAGCCATTGGGCAAGCACGGCACAATGGCGGTATGGTTGCCTCCGCATCTTCTCCGTCATTTTCGCCGCCCAAGCCCTTGTCTGCACCGCAAAAAGCCATGCGCAAGATGGGTTTGGCGCGCGACATTGATTTGGCCTTGCACATTCCCCTGCGCTACGAAGACGAAACCCGCATCGTCAAGCTAGGCGATGCCCGCGAAGGCGATGCCATTCAAATTGAAGCCACGGTGGTCTCCTCGGAAGTCCAGTTGCGTCCTCGGCGCCAGTTGCTCGTCACGGTCGATGACGGCACCGACACCTGCGTTTTGCGGTTTTTCAGCTTCTACCCCGCGCAGCAAAAGGCCTTGGCCGTAGGTCAAGTGATTCGGGCCAGAGGCGAAGTTAAGGGGGGGTTCATGGGATTCACCATGATGCACCCCGCCTTCAGGGCGGCCACCGGCGATCTGCCGTCGGTGCTCACACCGGTCTATCCCACCTCGGCAGGTTTGCCGCAAACCTATTTGCGCCGAGCCATTGCCAGCGCGGTGTC
>CALCBL010000115.1 GCA_937897495.1 uncultured Burkholderiales bacterium | reverse complement strand
GGTTTCTTTGGTTGGCTCAAGCGCTTGTTTGGCGGCACAACAGAAGCCAAGGAAGAGCCAGCCACAAATGTGGGCAAGCGTGGCGAACGCACACCGAAAGATGGCGAGCGCAATGAACGCAGCGACCGCAACGGCGATCGCCGGGGTGGACGCGGTGGCCGTGGCGGTCGTCGTGGAGAACGAAATGATCGCGGTGAACGCACTGAAGGCGTAACCGAGCGCAACGAGAGCACTGAAACACGCGCTCCGCGCGAAAATGGCGGTAACCGCCGAGGTGCAGAACGCAGCGATCGCAATGGTCAACGTGGGGAACGAACTGAGCGCGGCGAACGCCGTGAAAGCGCCAACCCCAATGGCAACAATGCTGTCGACGCTCAAAATGTCAATGCTGATGCCACTGATTCAAGCCAAGCAGACACGCGCAATGAAGCACGCTCAGAAAGAGCCCCACGCGGAGAAGGCAGACGCGAGCGCGGTGAAGGCCGCAGAGAACGTGGTGAGCGCGGCGAACGTCGCAGCAACGACACGAATCGACAAAATAACGCGTCTGAAAACACAGAAAATCTCGGGCCAGCCCAAGCTGAGTTGAACTACAACAATGACGGCCAGTCCAATGGCACTTCCGAGCCAGGATCTCAAGGTGAAGAGCGTCAAGATTCTGCAAATGGAACGCCAGAACGCAGAGAACGTCGCTCCCGCGATCGTTATGGACGCGATCGCAGAGAACGCAGCCCCAACGGCGACGGCAACAACTCCGAGAATTTGCAAACTGATCAAGCTTCGCAAGATGTTCAAGCTCAAGAAGAAGCACCTGTTGCCCGCTCCTACTTTGACCGTGCCGCAAGCACCGCTGCACCCGTAGACTCAATTGCCAAAGCAGCGCCAGTTGTATCCGCTGCGCCAGTTGCAGTGTCAGCACCTGCGCCAACTGCGGCGCCATCTGCAGGCTTGCCCAAGGTTCAAGCTTACGAATTGCCCATGGCAAGCCTGGTACAAGTCGCCGAAAACTCAGGTCTGCAGTGGGTCAACTCTGATCCAGCAAAAATTGCACAAGTTCAAGCTGCCATCGCGGCCGAACCTAAAGCTCCGCATGTCCCCCGTGTTCGACCGCCTGCAGTGGTTGTTGACGATGGCCCTTTGGTCTTGGTGGAAACTCGCAAAGACTTAAGCGACATGAAACTGCCTTTCTAATGGCAGCAAGTGGCCAAAAGATGCACAGAACCTGAGGTTCTTGCTTCTGAAAAAAAGGGACCTGAGGGTCCCTTTTTTTATTCCATTGCCGCTTTCTTCAAGGCTGCTAAAGCCGCTGGCAAATCTTCACGTTGTTCGGCAAGCTCTGCCAATGAGCGCCATGCCTGTCTGCGCATGACAGGATCTTCTAGCGCGGGTGCAGCTTGTGAAAGAAGCAACTGAGCCTTGCCCCACAACTGACTTTTTTGGCACAGGCGTCCGGCTAAAAATTGCAAAAGAGGTTCACGTGGATTGCTTTTTTGAGCCGACTCAATGAGCGCCAACCAATCACGCTCTTCGCTTGAATCTTGACCTGTGAAGCTTTTCTCTAAAGCTTGTGTCAACTTCAATTGTTGCGCCTTGGACAAAGTCTGGGGGCTTGCTTGCCATCTGACCCAAATGGGCTTTAACCAAGCCCTCGTGACAACTGGGTCTCCCTTGAGGCTTAGCCAATGCTGTGCAGCTTGAATGGCCAGATCGGGTGATTGACGCTGCGCCTCTCCTAGACGGGTCCAAAGACGCTGCATTTGTCCTGACTCATGGGTTTTTGCAATCAATTCAAAAACCAAGCTGCGAATCATGCTTTCGGCAGCTTCTGTAGCAAAGGCGCGGTGTTTGATGAGCAGCAACGCGGTGTCCAAAGCCTGCGACGACTCACCTGCCAAGCGCGCAGCCTTCAGTCGCAATCGCATGGCCAATGTTCGACGTGAGACACCCAGTGGCAAGCGATCTAACCACAGCAAACTCTCTGCAGCATCTCTGTCATCCAGTGCCCAGCGAGCGGCACGCAGCATGCTGCCTTCAATCAGGGTTTGCCGCAGAGGGGCAGAGCCGCCAGCAGGTTCCTGCAAGGCCTGATCCAGATGAGACTGCCGTGTGACTTTGTCATGCAACGCATGGGCAGATTCGGCCGCCAAAATATGAGCGACACATCGCAAGGCGCCTGCATGCTCCAAAATTTCGCCACTGTCGGACAAAGACTTTTCTCTGACAAGCACCAGCTCGGCAGACTTTCGAGCACGCAAAAATCTGCCTTCCATAAACTGGGCCATGGCATCGAGCAAAGCACCATGTGCTGCACGCTCCTTTTGTTGCAAGCGCCAGCGCTTGGCTTGACGAGGCAACTCAAACAAGGCTGTGAGTGCCCGTTGCGCCCAATGCAAGGTCAATAAAATCATGACCAGCCCAAACAAAACCAAATTCAGGGAGAGATCGACGCGGTAGGGTGCCCAGAAAATGGCAACCGTACCCACGTTGTTTGAAGCCAGCAAGGCCGTGGCCACAGCCACCGCAAACAAACTCACAAGCCAAAGTGCTGCACGCATGCCGTTTTACTTTCCAGAGGAGGCCGTGGCCAATGCAGCCATCGTGGCATCGAGTCTTGGAATGGCATTGCCTTTGCTTAATGCTTGCGCTTTCTCCAACAATTGCAGTGCATGTTGTGTTTTGCGAGCGCCTGGGTCGAAATATTTTTTCAAGACGATGGCGACTGCTTGCATGTCTGCGCGGGCTGCATCGTTTTGTCTGGCCAACAGACCCAGTCTTGCATTGAGCAATTTGAGTTTCAAATTCTCACGCAGAAAAAATCCTTGCTCAGGGGCCAAGAGTGCTGCCTCAGGACTGTCGATGCGACTGACCCTTAATAAGCCACGCGCTTCAAGCATGAAACGGTCTAGCACTGTTTGCCACCAAGCCGAATTCTGAGGAGTGGCCGGATTGGCATCAGCCAATTTGGAGGGGGTCAATGAAGGCCGGTTCATTTCATTGGCCAAGGGCAACTCATCGGCCAAGGCCACAATTTCGTCCAACACCAACAACATGCCAGGCAAATCGGTAATTTGAACTGATTTGACAAGCTCAAGATCGCGGTCAATGGCGCGTTGAATGCCAATCAAGCGCGGATTGGAGGCTCTTTGAAGGCGCGATTGGGCGGTTTTGAGAACGCCCAACAAAGGCTCCAAGCTACTGGTTAATTGAGCCTGCTGCTGAGCCAGTCGCAGAGAAGATTCAATGTCCAAAATCAAGTTTTCATCACGTGAACGCGACAAAGTTTGAATCAGCTCCTCCAATTGAGCTCGCTGCAAGCTAGCCTCGCCCAACCGAGATTCAACCAAGGCCATTCGGGCGGCACTGTCTTTCACGCTGTCTTGCGCTTGCTTGGCCCATGCTTTGGCTTCCAGAGATTGTTGACCTGCATCTGCACTTTGCCTTGCCAGTTGGCCTTGAATGCGCGAAAGCTTTTCCCAGAGCAGGCCACTGAATACAACCGCCACGACAGCCAACAGCACAGGCAACCAAAATATCAAGGGCCGTTTTTGCGCCCTCGTGTCCTGCATCGATGTGGTCGGAGGTTGGACAGTGGGTTCCTTGGAATTTTCAGTGCTCATGCCAAGGATTTTATAGATGCCTGCAATGATCTGAGCCCTGGTGGGGCAATAGCAACAGCGCCCCAACCTATTTTTTGAGCTAAGTCAGCCATTCTGGGATGGGTGACCGTGGCTTTGGCCATTGACCAATTGGCTTGCGGACATTGAGTGACAAGGGCTTGAAGGGCTGCTGAACTGCTGAAGACCCAGATGGCACCGTCAGCGATGAATTTTTGAACTTGGGCCTTTTGAGACTCTGTCAATTGGGTGGGGGTGCGTTGATAGGCAGCAACGGCAGTAACCTTGACGTGCGCTTTTTCAAGTTCTAAGGCC
>CALCBL010000114.1 GCA_937897495.1 uncultured Burkholderiales bacterium | reverse complement strand
TGTCTGCAATGGCTTTTGCGGCTTTCGGATTGTCAGCCAAGAATTTAGGAACACAACCAAATGTGTCCATGATCATAGGATAGTCAAGTGTTGTTGCAATGATCTTGCCAGCTTCGGGTTTTGCACGCACTGCGCTCAAGTAAGGTTCGTATGTCAAGGCTGCATCAATGCCTGCATTGCCCGCAATCATGGCATTTGCCGCAGCTTGGGGCTCTAGGTTCACTATCTTGACATCTTTGGTGGTCATGCCGTTTTTCTTCAACATCCAAGCTAGCGTAAAGTAGGGTGCTGTACCAGGCGCACTGGCTGCAACTGTTTTACCCTTTAAGTCTGTAATTTTGGTAATGTCGTTTTTTACAACCATGCCATCGGCGCCAAAGCTCTTATCGAGCTGGAAAATTTGAGTTGTTGCAACGCCGTTTGCATTCCATGCAATCCATGTTTCAACGGTGGTTGCTGCGCATTGCACATCGCCTGAGGCTAAGACCAAGTGGCGATCTTTTTGCGGCACTTTTCTCAAGGTGACATCAAGGCCATTTTTCTTGAAAATGCCTGCTTCTTTGGCCAACGTGAGTGGCGCAAATCCTGTCCATCCAGACAGCGCAATGCTCACTTTGGTTTCTTGCGCAAATGCGACGCAGCTTAGGGTTGAGGCCAAAGCTAAGGCAACGAAATGTTTCATACGAACTCCTTGGTTAATAAAGTTAAAGTTAAAAAATACAGCGTGAAAAATCGAATCAAGACATCATGGGCAATTGCAAATTGTTTAGCTTTGCGGATTCTTTGGCCAAGTCATAACCTGCATCAGCATGCCGCATCACACCTGTAGCGGGATCGTTGAAAAGTACTCTAGATAGCTTTTCATCGGCTGCTAGAGTGCCATCACAAACAATGACCACGCCTGAGTGTTGCGAGTAACCCATGCCCACACCACCGCCATGGTGAATGCTGACCCAAGTGGCGCCGCTGGCTGTGTTCAGTAGCGCGTTCAGCAAAGGCCAATCACTGACGGCATCACTGCCATCCATCATGGCTTCGGTTTCGCGATTGGGCGATGCAACGGAACCACTGTCTAGATGGTCTCTGCCAATGACAATCGGACCTTTGAGCTCACCATTTCGGACCATTTCGTTAAAGGCCAATCCCGCCAAATGACGTTCACCCAATCCAATCCAGCAAATACGCGCTGGCAAACCTTGAAAGCTGATGCGCTCTTCCGCCATGTCTAGCCACCGGTGCAAGTTTTTATGATTGGGGAACAGCTCCTTCATCTTGGCGTCGGTTTTTAAAATATCTTCTGGGTCGCCACTCAACGCAACCCAACGAAATGGGCCTATG
>CALCBL010000113.1 GCA_937897495.1 uncultured Burkholderiales bacterium | reverse complement strand
ATGAAAAACAGAAAACTAGGTCCATTTCAAGTCAGCGAAATCGGCTTGGGTTGCATGAACTTAAGCCATGCCTATGGTCCCCCCATTTCAGAAGCACAAGCTGAAAGGGTCTTGCTCACAGCCTTGGATGCGGGCGTTACCTTATTCGACACCGCGGCGCTCTATGGCTTTAGCACCAACGAAACCTTGGTTGGTAAAATACTCAAGCCGCACCGTCAAAAGTTCACCTTGGCCAGCAAGTGCGGCATGTCAGGTGTGGATGCGAATGGCGATGGCAAATTGGTACGCGTCATTGATGGCCGACCCGAAACTATTCGCATGACCTGTGAAGCTGCCTTGAAGCGTTTGCAAACCGATGTCATCGATTTGTACTACTTGCACCGCTGGGATAAAAAAGTGCCGATTGAAGACAGCGTGGGCGCACTCAGTGATTTGGTGCGTCAAGGCAAAATTCAAAGCATTGGTTTGTCTGAAGTTTCGGCCAGCACCTTGCGCAAAGCACATGCCGTGCATCCTATCGCGGCAGTTCAAACCGAATACTCACTCTGGACGCGCAACCCAGAAATTGCTGTGCTTCAAGCCTGCAAAGAATTGGGCGCTGCCTTTGTAGCCTTCAGTCCTGTGGCGCGTGGTTTTTTGTGTGGCGAACTTGACCTTCAATCCTTTGATGCCAAAGACATCCGAAAAGGCATGCCGCGTTTCACACCTGAAAACTATGCTGCCAACTTCAAGTTGTTTGCACCCTACCTGAGCTTGGCACAAGAGGTAGGTTGCTCGCCCGCTCAGTTGGCCCTGGCTTGGCTGCTGCACAAAGACACACACATTGTTCCAATTCCAGGCACGACCAGCGTGCCCCATTTGCAAGACGACGTTGGGGCTGCCAATGTGAAACTCAGTCCCGAGTTCATTGCAAAGCTTGATGCCCTCATCAACGAAAAAACCGTTCAAGGCAGCCGGTACAGCGCACAGTCCAATTCCGAAGTGGATACCGAAAACTTTGCGTGAGAAAAACTCTAGTAAGAGAAAGCCCTTAAGCCTTAAAAACCACTGAATTTGTAAGTATCCTTCACAATTGATCTGTCCTTAACATGTCTGAATGAAGGTAAAAATGAAGGTTCAAGAATCTCTGATTCGGTTGTTTCTGACTTTGGCCTCAACCGTCATTTTGGGCACAAACGGCCTTCAGGCCGCACCTGCCAATTTAAGCTTAATCGTCTCAGCTTCCCCTGGCACTGGCCTTGATATCCTTGCAAGAACGCTGAGCCAACAGTTTTCAATCAAGGGCAACTACGCCACCGTGGTTGAAAATAAAGCCGGGGCCAGCGGCAATATCGCAGCCGATCACGTCACCCGGGCCAAACCCGATGGCGCCACCTTGCTGGTGGTCGGCACCACCTTTGCCACCAATGCTGCGGTCAATCCCAACTTGCCCTTTGACACCGTCAAAGATTTTTCGCCAGTGGCTTTGTTAGGCACAGGCACCTTGTGCTTGGTGGTTCCTAGCAGTTCCACAGCCAACACCTTGGCCGAGTTTTTGCAAATGGCCAAAACCAGTACCAAGGGCGTCAATTACGCGTCGCCTGGCAATGGCACACCGCAACACTTGGCCATGGAGTTGCTTAAGTTTGAAGCTGGCTTAAACCTCTTTCATGTTCCCTTCAAAGGCAGTGCCGGCGCTGTGAACGATGTGGCTGCAGGCCATGTTTCAGCCATGATTGCGCCGGTTCACACCGTCATGCCTTTGGTTAAAGCGGGCAAACTAAAAATGTTGGCTGTTCTCAGTTCAGAGCGTGCGGCGCAAATGCCTCAAGTGCCAACTTTCAAAGAGCAGGGCCTGCCCAAAGTGCAGGTTGATATTTGGTACGGTTTGATGGCACCCAAGGGCACTTCACCTCAAGTGATTCAGTCTCTGAACCAAGAAGTGAATCTTGTTTTGAAAAATCCAGAGATCGTGGCCAATCTGGCAAAGCAGGGAATTGATGCAGGCGGTGGCACCCCTCAATTGATGGCTGAAACTTTGTCTGCTGAATTAAAACGCTGGCCGCCCGTGGTCAAAGCCGCTCAAATCAAAGCCGATTGAGATTTCATTCAATTGAAACAACAGCACCTTAATTATTTTGAAAGTCCAACATGCCTGATACATCTTCCAAACCCCAAAACCTGACCAAGGCGTGGAACGACTACGACGGCCCGCATTTGGATTTGCGTGAACTGATAGCCCGTGCCGAAAATGCCGATGAGGTTTTGCACATTTCAGGCGCAGACTGGAACTTAGAGGTGGGCACCTTGGCAGAGATTGTCAATTCATCGCGCAAAGGTGAACCTAAAGCCATTTTGTTTGACAACATTCCAGGTTACCCGCCAGGCTATCGCTTGCTGTCGGGAGGCACCAATTCATCCAAACGTTTGGCCCTCACATTGGGTTTCCCTGTGCCAAGTGGCCCGATGGATGTGGTGCAGGCTTATCGCAACCGCATGAAAAAACACGAGCCCATTCCACCGCGTGTTGTGGAAACTGGCCCCATTTTGGAAAACGTAGACCGCGATGAAGATGTCGATATTTTCAAGTTCCCCATTCCGTTGCTGCACGAATTAGATGGTGGCCGATACATCGGTACCGACGATTTGGTCATCATGCGCGACCCCGAGCTGGACTGGATCAACATTGGCACGTATCGGGCCATGGCGCACGACAAAAACAAAGTGGGCCTTTGGACTTCACCAGGCAAACATGGACGTCAAATTCGCGACAAATACTTTGCAATGGGCAAACCTTGCCCTGTGCTCATTTCTTGTGGTCACGATCCCATGTTGTTCTTGGCCGGTGGCAATGAATTGCGCTTTGGTTTGTCGGAATTCGATTACTCAGGCGGTCACCGTGGTTTGCCTTTTGATGTGGTCTTGAGTGAGGTTCACAAGTTGCCCATGCCGGCACACAGTGAAATTGTGTTGGAAGGCGAAATGTACCCAGGTGAAACATTGCCTGAAGGCCCCTTCGGCGAATTCACGGGCTATTACGCGGGTGGCAAAAGCAATCAACCCGTGGTGCGAATCCAACGGGTTTATTACCGCAATAACCCCATCATGACCATGGCTACACCCTTGAAGCCGCCATCCGACTTCTCATTTTCCAAATGTGTCATGAAGGCCGGCATGATTTGGGATGAGGTGGAACGCGCAGGCCTGTCGGGCGTGAAGGGGGTGTGGTGCCACGAGGCAGGCGCGGCCCGCATGCTCAACATCATCTCCATCAAGCAAGCCTATGCAGGCCACTCCAAACAAGCCGCCATGATGGCGGCCAATTGTCAATCAGGTTCTTATCTAGGCCGTTTTGTGGTGGTGGTCGATGAAGATGTCGACCCAACAGACTTGTTTGATGTGATGTGGGCCATGTGCACGCGCTGTGACCCTATAGAAGACATTGAGTTCATTCGAAAAGCATGGAGTGGTCCACTGGATCCTCGTATTCCTAAGGGCACCAGCACCAATTCACGTGCCGTGATTGATGCTTGCAGGCCTTTTGAAA
>CALCBL010000112.1 GCA_937897495.1 uncultured Burkholderiales bacterium | reverse complement strand
GCGAGACAACTCCCAAGTGCGAGCGCTGTATCGGAATGGTTTGCTGGTTAAAGCACCTACGGGGCAAATGTCAATCATGTTGCCTGACAGCTCAGAGTCAACCGATTGGCCTACGAAGGTTTCAATTTCGGCGTGCTCGCCGCGGTGGGACATGCCCAACTCCATGACACCGGCCACCTCTTGGCCAAAGCGAACACAACGTGTGCAGTGAATGCAACGGCTCATCTCTTGCATGCTGACGAGGGGGCCCACATCTTTGTGGAACACCACTCGTTTTTCTTCTTCGTAACGTGAACCCGAACCGCCATAACCCACGGCCAAATCTTGCAATTGGCACTCACCGCCTTGATCGCAAATGGGGCAATCAAGCGGGTGATTGATGAGCAAGAATTCCATGACCGACTGCTGCGCCTTGATGGCTTTGTCTGACTTGGTGCGAACAATCATGCCTTGCGTCACAGGTGTTGCACATGCAGGCATAGGCTTGGGTGCCTTTTCAACATCGACCAAACACATGCGGCAGTTGGCCGCAATGCTCAATTTCTTGTGATAGCAGAAGTGAGGAATGTAAGTGCCGGCCTTTTCAGCGGCATGCATGACCATGCTGCCCTCAAGGACCTCAACTTTTTGACCGTCTAGTTCAATTTCAACCATGGTTGTTCTGCCGTCTCAAACGTAAGCTGGGACCATGCAGGTCTTGTGCTCAACGTGGTACTCAAATTCGTGACGGAAATGTTTGATCATTCCGCGCACAGGCATGGCGGCGGCATCACCCAAAGCGCAAATGGTGCGGCCTTGAATGTTGTCTGCCACCGAGTTCAAGAGGTCGAGGTCGCTTGCGCGGCCTTGGCCATTTTCAATTCTGTCAACCATGCGCCACAACCACCCCGTGCCTTCACGGCAAGGTGTGCATTGGCCACATGATTCATGGGAGTAGAAATAAGACAAACGTTGCAAAGACTTGACCATGCAACGCGTGTCGTCCATGACGATGACCGCACCAGATCCCAGCATGGAGCCGGCTTTGGCAATCGAGTCATAGTCCATGGTGATGTCCATCATGATGTTGGCGGGCAACACGGGCGCTGAAGAACCGCCAGGAATGACCGCTTTCAAGGAGCGACCACCGCGCATGCCGCCAGCCAACTCCAAGAGCTTGGGGAACGAGGTGCCCAATGGAATTTCATAGTTGCCAGGACGCTCAACATCGCCACTGATGGAGAAGATTTTGGTGCCGCCGTTGTTGGGCTTGCCACATTCCAAATAGGCCTGGCCGCCATTGCGAATGATCCAGGGTACTGCCGCAAAAGTTTCAGTGTTGTTGATGGTGGTGGGCTTGCCATACAAACCAAAACTGGCGGGGAATGGCGGCTTGAAGCGAGGTTGGCCTTTTTTGCCTTCCAAGGATTCAAGCAAAGCCGTTTCTTCACCACAGATGTAAGCACCAAATCCATGTGTAGCGTGCAACTGAAAATTAAAGTTGCTGCCCATGATCTTGTCACCCAAGTAGCCTGCTGCGCGCGCTTCTTCCAGCGCAGCTTCAAAGCGTTCATAGGTTTGAAAAATTTCGCCATGAATGTAGTTGTAACCCACATTGATGCCCATGGCATAAGCGGCGATGGCCATGCCTTCAATCACGATGTGTGGATTGAATTGCATGATGTCACGGTCTTTGCAAGTGCCGGGCTCGCCTTCGTCAGAATTGCAAACCAAATACTTTTGACCTGGGAACTGACGGGGCATGAAGCTCCACTTCAGGCCGGTGGGAAAACCAGCGCCGCCTCGGCCACGCAAAGCAGATTCTTTAACCGTGGCAATGACTTGGTCTTGTGTCAAACCTTCACCGCCATCTTGGCCCAAAATTTTGCGCAAAGCTTGGTAGCCACCGCGCGCTTCGTAATCTTTCAGGCTCCAGTTGTGGCCATTCAAACCCGACATGATTTGCGGGTTGATGTGACGCTCGTGGAAAGAAGACTCCAAGCCACTGGCCGCAAAGCGGGACAACAATTGATTCAGATCAGCGCTCATGCTGCGCCTCCAGATTTTTGCAAAGTATCGATCAAATCGTCGAGCTTTTCGTTGCTCATGAAGCTGCACATGGTGCGGTCGTTGACCAACAACACGGGCGCATCGGCGCATGCGCCTTGGCATTCGCTGGGCTGCAAAGTAAACAGGCCATCAGCAGTCGTTTCACCCACTTGAATGCCCAAACGCTTTTGCAAATGAACCAGCGCTTGCTGGCCACCATGCAACTGGCAAGGCAAATTGTTGCAAACGTTCAACTTGAACTTGCCCAATTTTTGCTGGTTGTACATGTTGTAAAAAGTAGTGACTTCGTGCACAGCCATGGGCGCCATGCCCAGATAGTCGGCCACAACTTTTTCGCTCTCGGCGCTAACCCAACCAAGCTCTTGTTGCACGATAGACAAACAGGCCATGACAGCTGATTGCTTTTGATCGGCAGGAAATTTGGCCACTTCGCGAGCGAAGCGGGCTTTGGTCTCATTAGAGATCATCGGTCAATCTCTCCAAACACAATGTCCATGGTTCCAATGATGGCCACTGCGTCGGCCAACATGTGGCCACGGGCCATTTCATCAAGGGTCGCCAGGTGGGCATAGCCCGGGGCACGGATTTTTAAGCGGTAAGGCTTGTTGGCACCATCGCTGACGAGGTAAATACCAAACTCACCTTTGGGATGCTCAACAGCGGCATAGGCCTGACCTTCGGGCACATGGAAACCTTCTGTGAACAGTTTGAAATGGTGAATCAAACCTTCCATGTTGGTCTTCATGGCTTCGCGAGAAGGCGGCGCAATTTTGTGGTTGTCGGTAATGACAGGGCCTGGGTTAGCACGCAGCCACTTGATACATTGCTGAATGATGCGATTGGATTCGCGCATTTCTTGCATGCGCACCAAGTAGCGATCGTAGCTGTCACCCGTTTTACCAACTGGCACATCAAACTCAACTTCAGAGTAAACCTCGTAAGGCTGGGTTTTGCGCAAATCCCAAGCAACGCCAGAGCCGCGCAACATGGGGCCTGTCATGCCCAAATTCAACGCACGCTCGGGCGTGACAACACCCACGCCCACGGTGCGTTGCTTCCAAATGCGGTTGTTGGTGAGCAAGGTTTCGTACTCATCGATGCAATGTG
>CALCBL010000111.1 GCA_937897495.1 uncultured Burkholderiales bacterium | reverse complement strand
AGAGGGCTTAAGCTCGCCCAATCGCCAAGTCAAAGCCTCTGCAAAAGGGGCTCCATCTAAGTCAGCCGGTCAAAAAAAATCCAGTCAAGCGCGTAAGAATCGACGCTGAAGCTTTTTTCAAGACCCACAAATTTCAGTTAAGTTCATTCATCTCAATATCAGCAGGAGACAAAAGCCATGACACAAAATTCAAAAATTGCCATTGTGACCGGCGCAGGTTCTGGCATCGGCAAAGCCACCGCCATGGCTTTGTTGCATGATGGCTGGAGTGTTGTGTTGGCGGGTCGAAGGCAGGCCAATTTGGAAGAGGTGGTTGAAGAAGCCAAGGCCTTGAACGCAGGCTCGCGTGTGTTGGCCGTGCCCACAGACGTGACGCAAGAAGACTCAGTCGCCAACTTGTTTGCGCAGTGTGTCAAAACATTTGGCCGTGTCGATTTGTTGTTCAACAATGCAGGCGTGAGTACACCCGCTATTCCCTTGCCCGAATTGAGTTTGGAAATGTGGAAGGGCGTGGTTGATACCAATTTGACAGGCATGTTCTTGTGCATTCGCGAAGCCTTTCGCGTCATGAAAGACCAAAAGCCCATGGGTGGCCGCATCATCAACAACGGCTCTATTTCAGCCACCACGCCAAGGCCCTTTTCCATTGCCTACACGTCCACCAAACATGCGGTGTCAGGCCTGACCAAAACAGCTTCGTTGGATGGTCGTCAGTACGACATTGCGGTGGGTCAAATTGATGTGGGCAATGCTGCCACTCCCATGGCCATGAGAATGGCAAAGGGTGTGCCCCAAGCCAATCTTGAAATCAAAGCTGAGCCTTTGATGGATGTGGCCGTTGTCGGCAAGTCGGTGGTTTACATGGCTAGCTTGCCCCTTGAAGCCAACGTGATGTTCCACACAGTGATGGCTACCAAGATGCCGTTTGCGGGCCGCGGTTAAGTTGTGCCAAGCCGCTTAAGTGTTTAAAGCACTTTCGATGGCCAGTGAAACATTCAAAATGGCATCGTCCTTCATGGGGCCTTGCCAAATCATCATGCTGCTAGGCAATTCGCCGGCCTCATGAATGGGCAATGACAATGCACAGCCATCGAGCATGTTGATCACGCTGGTGTTGCGCAGCAACAAAGCATTGGCCGCAAAAAATGCATCGTCTCTTTCTGCGCCGGGTGCCACGCTTTCTAAAGTAGGGCCATAAATCGGCACAGTGGGGGAGAGGGCCGCATCGCAAGCGTTCAATGCCGATTGCATGCGTGCAATCCAGGCTGCGCGGCCAGCTTGTAAATCTAAATATTCAAAGGCTTTCATGTTGGCACCCCGCACAATGCGCGCCGAAACGCGAGGGTCGTAGGCTGCTGCATCCTTGTCTAAAAGATGGCGATGCCAGGTGTAGCTTTCTGCAGCGCTGAAACCGCCTGTGGCCAGCAGTCCTGCAAGCTCTTTGATTTCAGACAGTGGCACTTCCACAATGCGCGCACCCGCTTGCGACAAACGAGACAGGCTGCGCTCCCAAGCCTTTTGCACGCCAGCCTCCATGCCATCGAGCATGAGGTGTGTCGGCACGGCCAGTCGATAGCTGGACAGAGACCTGCTTGAGCGGGCTACGGTTCGAGCGGCCAAAATTTCGTGTGCCAAAACGGCATCGCGCACACTGCGCGTCATGGCGCAGATCGTGTCCATGGTGGTCGACAAGGGGACTGCGCCCAAGGTGGGCACATGGCGCGCCGTGTTTTTAAATCCCACCAAGCCATTGAGGGCAGCCGGAATGCGAATGGAGCCGCCGGTGTCAGAGCCCATGCCAATGAAAGCAGCACCCGTGGCCACAGAAACAGCTGCCCCAGAAGATGATCCACCGGGAACATGGCCTTTGCCGTGGCTCATGACAGCTTTTCCTGTTTTGGCATCCCAAGCCGCCGGTGTACCGTAGTGCGGGTTGTTGCCAATGCCAGAAAACGCAAACTCCACCATGTTGGTTCGGCCCAAATTGCTACCGCCAGCTGCCTTGAGCCTTGCCACCGCAGGGCAATCTGCAAGGGCTGCAGGAACGCCTTTCAGCACTTTGGAGCCTGCCAAAGTGGCTTGCCCAGCCACGTCAAAAAGGTCTTTGACAGAGAAGGCCAAGCCCTTGAGGGCCGAGTTGACCAAGCTTGTTTCCTGCAAGACAGACGGGCCAGCCGCTGGTGCCAAGTCCATGAAAACCTTGTCGCAGACTGCGCTGCGGGCAATTTCATGGCTTTTTTCCCATTCAGCTTGCGGGCTGGTTTGTTGCTGGGCAATGGCTTGCAGGGTGGCAATCAGGTCAGGGCGCATGGTGATGGATTCCTAGAGGTAGGGAGGGCTTGAAAAGGGCTGGAAAACGGACATTTTGGATGCTATACTCGACTGGCTTAGCAGGAATTTCCCTGCAAGTAAATCGCAAACCGGCTCCTTCAAGGTGTTGGCTGTACAGATTAAACCCGAAAGGGCTTCTTCAAACAGCCGATGTGTGAGCCGGATTTTAGACCCAACCTTCGGAGAAAAATCTATGTCAGTTACCATGCGCGAAATGCTGGAAGCCGGTGTCCACTTTGGTCACCAAACACGCTTCTGGAACCCCAAGATGTCCCCCTTCATCTTCGGTCACCGCAACAAAATCCACATCATTAACTTGGAAAAATCTTTACCGATGTTCCAAGACGCATTGAAGTTCGTCAAACAACTCTCTGCAAACCGCGGCAACATCCTCATGGTGGGCACCAAGCGTCAAGCCCGTGACACCGTGGCAGCTGAAGCTCAGCGCGCCGGCGTGCCTTATGTTGACCAACGCTGGTTGGGCGGCATGCTCACCAACTTCAAAACCGTCAAGACTTCTATCAAGCGCTTGAAGGACATGAAAGCTCAACAAGAAGTCGGCCTCGACACCCTGAGCAAAAAAGAACAACTCATGTTCAAGCGCGAGATCGATAAGCTTGAAAAAGACATCGGTGGCATTCAAGACATGGCCACTTTGCCAGATGCCATTTTCGTGATCGACGTGGGTTACCACAAGATTGCCATTTTGGAAGCCAAGAAATTGGGCATCCCACTCATCGGCGTGGTTGACTCCAACCACTCACCCGAAGGCATTGACTACATCATTCCAGGTAACGACGACTCTTCCAAAGCCGTTACTTTGTACGCTCGCGGCATTGCCGACGCCATCATTGAAGGCCGTGCCAACGCCGTTCAAGACGTGGTCAATGCAGTGGCCGCCGAAGGCGCTGACGAATTCGTTGAAGTGCAAGAAGCTGCTGCTTAATGCCCTCTCAACCAGAGAAAAGGGGCTTCTTGCCCCTTTTTTTTAACCTGAGTCTCACTGACTTTTTATCAATTTTTATTTAGCTCGAACCTTAATTCGAAGACGAAACGGAGAAATCAAATGGCTATTACCGCAAGCATGGTCGCTGAACTGCGCGCCAAAACAGATGCCCCCATGATGGAATGCAAAAAAGCTTTGACTGAAGCCGATGGCGACATGGTCAAAGCAGAAGAGTTGTTGCGCGTTAAATTGGGTACAAAAGCTGGCAAAGCCGCTTCCCGCGTGACAGCCGAAGGCGTGATCGTTGCCTACACAGAAGGCAAAACGGGCGCCATGCTAGAAGTCAATTGCGAAACAGACTTTGTCACCAAAAACGACAGCTTCTTGGCCCTGGCCAATGCAGCGGCCAAGCTGGCTGCTTTGCACAACCCCGCCGACGTGGCCGCTCTGGGCGAGTTGCCTTACAGCCAAGACGGCTTCGGTCCAACACTGGAAGAAGTTCGCAAAGGCCTGATCGGCAAGATCGGTGAGAACATGAGCTTTCGCCGCTTCAAGCGCGTGGCCGGTGGCGCCCAAATCGCTACTTACTTGCACGGCACACGCATTGGTGTGTTGGTCGAGTACGAAGGCAAAGACACGGCTGCCAAAGACGTTGCCATGCACGTGGCCGCCATGAAGCCTGTGGCTTTGACCAGCAACGATGTGCCCGCCGACCTGATTGAAAAAGAGCGTTCAGTGGCCACAGCCAAAGCGGCCGAGTCTGGCAAGCCCGCTGACATCGCTGCCAAGATGATCGAAGGCTCCGTTCAAAAGTACCTCAAAGAAGTGTCCTTGAACAACCAAGCTTTCGTGAAAAACGACAAGCAAACCGTCGAGCAAATGCTCAAAGCCGAAGCCACTCAAGTCAAAGCCTTCACGATGTTCGTCGTGGGCGAGGGCATTGAGAAGAAGGTTGACGACTTTGCGGCTGAAGTGGCCGCACAAGTTGCTGCCGCTCAAAACGCAGCTTAAAGCTGCCACTATCTGGGTTAAAACCCGGGTAAAAAGGGTCGCCCGAAAGGGCGATTCAACGCTAAACTTGAATCTGTCTTTATGAGGAGCCCGTCATGACCATTGCCAAACCAGCCCACAAGCGTATTTTGCTCAAGCTGTCAGGCGAGGCGTTGATGGGTGACGATCAGTTTGGTATCAACCGAGCCACCATTGTTCGAATGGTCAATGAAATTGCCGAAGTCACCCGTTTGGGTGTGCAAGTGGCCGTAGTCATTGGCGGCGGCAACATCTTCAGGGGTGTTGCTGGCGGCGCTGTGGGCATGGACCGTGCCACGGCCGACTACATGGGCATGTTGGCCACTGTCATGAACTCGTTGGCCCTGGCAGATACCATGGAAAAAGCAGGGCTCACAGCCCGCGTCATGTCGGCCATTGCCATTGAGCAGGTGGTCGAGCCTTATGTTCGTCCCAAGGCGCTTCAGTACCTTGAAGAAGGCAAAGTGGTCATCTTTGCCGCCGGTACGGGCAACCCCTTCTTTACAACCGACACCGCTGCCGCTTTGCGTGGTGCCGAAATTGGGGCTGAGTTGGTTCTCAAAGCCACCAAGGTCGATGGTGTTTACTCGGCCGATCCCAAACTAGATCCTGCCGCAACCCGCTACAGCAAACTCTCGTTTGACGAAGCCATTTCTAAAAATTTGGGCATCATGGACGCTACAGCCTTTGCGCTGTGCCGCGACCAAAAGTTGCCTGTTAAAGTGTTCTCAATTTTCAAGCATGGTGCCTTCAAGAGAGTGGTCATGGGCGAAGACGAGGGCACTTTGGTGTATGCCTGAATCAGACCTTCATTTCGCTTAATTCTTGAACCCGCCAAATCTGGCCCCGGAGTATTTCATGAGCTTAGAAGACATCAAGAAAACATCGCAAACCAAAATGGACCAATCCATTGCGGCTTTCAAAAACAACCTGACCAAGATTCGCACAGGCCGTGCCAATCCAGCGATCCTAGACACCATTCAGGTAGATTACTACGGCTCTTTCGTGCCCTTGTCGCAGGTTGCCAACGTGTCGCTCATTGATTCACGCACCATCAGCGTTCAGCCTTGGGAAAAAGGCATGGGCGCTAAAATTGAAAAAGCCATTCGTGAAAGCGATTTAGGTTTGAACCCCGCTTCAATGGGCGACATCATTCGCGTGCCCATGCCGCCCATGAGCGAAGAGCGCCGCAAGGAAATGACCAAGCTGGTTCGCACTGAAGGTGAAAACGCCAAAATTTCCGTGCGCAATCTGCGTCGTGATGCCAATGAGGCTGTCAAAAAACTGGTCAAAGACAAACTGGCTTCTGAAGATGAGCAAAAACGCTCAGAGGCAGAAGTTCAAAAAGTGACGGACAAACACATCGCAGAAATTGACCAGCTGGTGGCTGGCAAAGAACAAGAGATCATGGCCGTTTAACGGTCATTGATTTGATGCTCAAACAACGCATCTTCACTGCATTGGCACTGTTGGCCGTTTTGCTGCCAGCTCTTTTTGCAGAAACCCCTCAAGCCTTTCTTATTTTGTCTGCGCTCCTAATTGCTGCTGGCGCTTGGGAGTGGGCCCGTATGAACGGCATGGCCAGTATGAAGTCTGTTTTATCGGGCGTGTTGTGTGCCGGCATGTGTGCCATTGCATGGTGGGCGGGTTGGACCTCTCAAACCGAAACATGGCTTTGGTGGTTGGCAGGCGCAACTTGGGTGGGCTTGACGGCATGGATGCTGTTGCGTGGCGTTCAGGGCTGGGCCTTATGGCGCCCCAATGTTCGCTGGGTTTTGGGTGTCATCATGTTGTGGTTGGCATGGTTGGCCATGGCGCAAGCGCGAACTTCTAGCGTGCAATTGTTACTCTCCATATTTTGTGTGGTGTGGGCGGCCGATGTGTTTGCCTATTTCTTTGGCAGGGCTTTGGGTGGCAAGTTCATCCATCAAAAATTGGCCCCCAGCGTCAGCCCTGGCAAAAGTTGGGAGGGTGCCATTGGCGGTATGTTCGGTGTGTTTCTGATAGCCTTCGGATGGATGCACTTTGAGCAAATTTACCAATGGCCAGGCGCCAGTTTTTTCATGGAAATGACCCAACATGGTTTTTTTCTATGGGCATTGAGTTTGATTTTTTTAACCACCATGAGCGTGGTCGGTGATTTGGTCGAGTCTTTGGTGAAACGCAGTGCAGGTGTCAAAGACAGTTCCAAGTTATTGCCCGGTCATGGCGGCGTGCTTGACCGTTTGGATGCCTTGCTGCCAGCATTGCCCATCGCCATGATGTTGCTGCATTGGCCCAAATTTTAAATACCTTGTTTGCCTTATGAAACAAAACATAACCATTCTGGGTTCTACCGGTTCCATTGGCACTAACACGCTGGATGTGCTGTCAAAACACTTGGACCGCTTTCAGGTGTTTGCTTTAACGGCGTCCAAGCAGGTCGATTTGATCTTGGCGCAGTGCGCTCAGTTCAAACCCAAATTTGCCGTGATGGCCCAAGAAGATGCAGGTCGTTTGCTGGCTGAGCGCATCAAGGCCGAAGGCTTGCCCGTCGAGGTGCGTTGGGGGCCAGAGGCTTTGGACTTTGTGTCTGCCCACGATGAAGTTCATGCCGTGATGGCCGCCATTGTGGGCGCCGCGGGCTTGTCTCCGTGCTTGGCTGCGGCCCATGCAGGCAAGCGTTTGTTATTGGCCAACAAAGAAGCTTTGGTGGTGGGTGGTGAGGTCTTTTTAAGCGCGGTTAAAAAGGGTGGTGCTGTGCTCTTGCCTATCGACAGTGAGCACTCTGCTGTGTTTCAGTCCTTACCTGAAAACCCAGCCACTTGGGCTGATCGCATTGATCAAATTATCTTGACGGCATCGGGTGGCCCTTTTCGAGAGCGCGATGTGGCCAGCTTGAAAAACGTCACGCCCGATGAAGCCTGTGCACACCCCAATTGGGTCATGGGTCGAAAAATTTCAGTCGACTCTGCCACCATGATGAACAAAGCCTTGGAAGTCATTGAGGCGCGCTATTTATTTGGCGTATCGCCCAATCAGCTCTCTGTGGTCATCCATCCCCAAAGCATCATTCATTCCATGGTGAAGTACAAAGACACGTCCATCGTGGCGCAGTTGGGCACGCCCGACATGCGTGTGCCTATTGCTTATGGTTTAAGTTGGCCCGAGCGAATCACCTCGGGTGCTCAAACGCTTGATTTTCACAAGCTCAAGCCCATGACATTTGAAGCCATTGACGACCATGGTCACCCCGATAGATTTCCTGGTTTGAAATTGGCTTGGCAATCTTTGAGCGCTGCTTCAGGTACGTGCGCAGTGCTCAATGCCGCCAATGAAATTGCGGTTGAAGCTTTTTTGAACAAGCAAATTAGATTCGATCAAATTCACCAAGTGAACACCGAAACTTTGGCCAAGGTGCAGCCGCAATCGCCCCAAAGTTTGCCTGACCTGCTGGCGCTTGATGCAGAAAGCCGCGCTACAGCTTCCGAAGTGGCTCGTGCTTGCCGTGCTTGACGCTTTAACGTGCTAACGCTGCTTTCTTTCCTATTCGCACTCACCCTCTTAATTGCGGTGCATGAGTATGGTCACTACCGCATGGCGGTGGCCTGTAAGGTACCTGTTTTGGTTTTTTCGATTGGTTTTGGCAAAGCTCTTTACCGATGGCGTTCCAAGCACCCAAGAGCAGGACAAAACACCGAGTTTGTGATCAGCGCATTGCCTTTGGGCGGCTATGTTCAGATGCTCGACAGCCGCGAAGCTGCCGTGCCCACTGATCAACTGCCGTTTGCCTTTGACCAACGCAGTTTGAAAGTTCGCGCGGCCATTGTGGCGGCTGGTCCGTTGGCCAACTTGCTTTTAGCAGTCGTTTTGTTCAGCGCAGTGGCTTGGTGGGGCCATCCCAAAATCTTGCCCATCATTGGCCGCGTTGAGGCTGGCGCTGCGGCCGATCTTGCAGGTCTGAAAACAGGTGATCGCGTTTTGAAAGTGGGCTCTCAAGAGGTGAGGGACGCTCAGCACTTAAGGGCCTTGATTCGCGGCGAAGTGAACCCTGAAGACAATGCAGAAGAATTGGACAAGGCGGCAGTTTGGGAAATTGACCGACAAGGTCAGAGCCTTTCTCTGGCCGTCAAACCCTTGCTCACATCTTTGCCAGGCCAGCCTGAATCAAGTGCCGTCAGGCGAATCGGGGCGGTGGTGGGGCAGCCCTCCGACTCAGAGTGGGTGAGTGCCGGTTTTTGGGAAGGCTTAGCCCGTGGCTACGGTCAAGTCGAGCAAATAACGCTGCTGACGGGCCAACTCATTGGCCAAATGCTGACGGGCGAGGCCTCTTCGAAGCACCTGAGCGGTCCCTTGACCATCGCGGAGCAGGCTGGGCAGTCTGCCCAAAGAGGTTTGCCGTCTTATTTAACTTTTCTGGGACTGATCAGCGTCAGTTTGGGACTTCTCAATCTCCTGCCATTGCCCATGTTGGATGGGGGACACCTGATGTATTATCTTTGGGAGTCTCTGACCGGCAAACCGGTTTCCGTTGCTTGGCAACGGGGTTTGCAAAAAGTCGGTTTGGCTTTGTTGATTTTCATCATGGCCTTGGCTTTTTTCAATGATCTGACGCGACTCTTTACTTAATTCAAACGCATGAACTTTCTCCCCAATCGATTTCGCTTGCATCACCTGTGTGTGTTGCTTGCAGCGGCCATCAGCAGCATGTCTGCGTGGGCCGTTGAGCCTTTCAAATTGAAGGACATTCGCGTTGAGGGTCTTCAGCGCATTGAGTCCGGTACGGTGTTTGCTTCTTTGCCTTTCCGAGTTGGCGACATGTACAACGATGAATCGGGTGCGGCCGCCATTCGCGCTTTGTTTGCGCTGGGCTTGTTCAAAGATGTCAGGCTGGATGCCCAAGGCGATGTGTTGGTGGTCATTGTTGAAGAGCGTCCCTCCATTTCAGAAGTTGAATGGGTGGGTCTGAAAGAGTTCGACAAAGATGTCTTGCAGAAGGCATTGAAAGAAGTGGGTATTTCTGAAGGCCGCCCCTTTGACAAAGCCTTGGCAGACAAAGCCGAGCAAGAATTAAAGCGTCAATACATTACGCGCAGCTTGTATGGTGCCGAGGTGGTCACAACAGTCACCCCAGTAGACCGCAACCGTGTGAAGCTGACCTTCACAGTATCTGAAGGTGGCCCTTCCAAAATCAAAGAAATTCGCATCACGGGCAATCAAAACTTTTCTGAAGGCACGCTCAAGGATCAGTTCAATTTGGATGTAGGCGGCTGGCTAAGTTGGTACACCAAATCCGACCGTTATTCCCGGACCAAGCTCAATGCCGACCTGGAAGCGCTTCGCTCTTACTATTTAAGCCGTGGTTTCCTAGAGTTCCGAATTGACTCAACCCAAGTGGCCATCTCACCCGACAAGCAAGACATCTCGGTTGCTATCAATGTGACCGAAGGCGAGCGGTTTGTCGTCTCTGGCGTCAAGCTTGAAGGCAACTATTTGGGCAAAGAAGACGAGTTCAAAGCCCTTGTCAAAATTGGCCTGGGCCAGCCTTACAACGCTGAAACCGTGGCCGAAACCAACAAAGCGTTCACCGATTACTTTGGCAAGTTTGGTTTTGCTTTTGCGCGTGTCGATGCTCGTCCCGAAATTGATCGCTTGACCAACCGTGTGACCTTCGTCCTCATTGCCGAGCCTTCACGCCGTGCCTATGTTCGCCGCATCAATGTGGCTGGCAACAATCGAACACGCGACGAGGTGGTCAGGCGCGAATTTCGCCAGCTGGAGTCAGCTTGGTACGACGGCGACAAAATCAAGTTATCGCGCGACCGTGTCGACCGCTTGGGCTTCTTTACCGAAGTCAACATTGAAACCCAAGAAGTACCAGCCACCACTGACCAAGTTGACCTCACCGTCAATGTTGTCGAAAAACCAACGGGCAGTGTTTCACTGGGTGCTGGTTTCTCATCCACTGAAAAAGTGGCTTTGAGCTTTGGTATTCGCCAGGAAAATGCATTTGGTTCGGGCAACTACTTGGCCACCGAAGTCAATACCAGCAGATACAACAGAACCATTGTCATCAGCACCACCGATCCGTACTTCACGCCAGAAGGCATTTCGCGAACCATCGATATTTTCCATCGCACCACGCGGCCTTATTTGGGCGATTTGAATGCTTACAGTTTGGTCAACTCAGGTGCTGGCATGCGCTTTGGCGTGCCCTTCAGCGAGATCGACACCGTTTATTTTGGTGCCAATCTAGAGCAGACGTCCATCCGCCCAGGCAACAACTTGCCAAATGCCTATGTGGAATACATGCAGCAATTTGGTTACACCAGCAATTCGCTTCCCTTTACCATTGGCTGGGCAAGGGACGGCCGCGACAGCGCTTTGGTGCCAACGCGAGGCATTTTGCAGCGCTTCAACTCCGATTTGAGTGCCAGCGGCGATGCCCGTTACGTTCGTACCAACTACCAAATTCAGCAATACACGCCTTTAACTAAAAAGTACACATTGGCTTTGAATGCCGACTTGGGTTGGGGTCAAGGCCTGTCCAATCGGCCTTATCCGCTGTTCAAAAACTACTTTGTAGGTGGCCTGGGCAGCGTTCGCGGGTTCCAACAATCCACTTTGGGGCCTTCAGACAGCACCAACAGCCTGTATTTGGGCGGACCTAAGAAAATTGTTTTGAATGCCGAGCTCATGGCCCCATTTCCGGGCGCTGGCAACGATCGCACCTTGCGACTTTTTGCCTTTACCGACGTCGGCCGAGCGTTTGGCGAGAACGAAAAGATCAATCTCAACGAACTTCGCTCCTCTATTGGCGTGGGTTTAAGCTGGATTTCACCCATGGGTCCTTTGCGCTTTTCATATGCCTTGCCTATGAAGCGTCAGGTTGCGGATAAAATCCAAAGATTGCAATTCCAAATCGGAACTTCCTTTTAATGAAAACACTTCGTCATTTCTCACAAGTTTGTTTGTTGGCATTCGGTGCACTGGGTGCGGCCGCGGTCAGCGCACAGGAATTCAAAATCGGTTTTGTCAACACAGATCGCATCTTTCGCGAGGCCAGCACTGCCAAGACTGCACAGGCTAAGTTGGAGCAAGAATTTTCAAAGCGTGAAAAAGATTTGGTCGACTTGGGTAACACCATCAAAACTGCTTCTGATAAGTTTGAGCGTGAAGCGCCCACACTGTCTGAAACACAGCGCAACACACGTCAAAAGCAACTCATGGACCAAGACCGCGAGTTTCAACGCAAGCGCCGTGAATTTCAAGAAGACCTGAACACGCGCAAAAATGAAGAACAACAAGTGGTCATTGAACGTGCAAACCGAGCCGTGAAAGTGGTGGCTGAAGCTGAAAAGTACGACGTTATTTTCCAAGAAGCTGTCTACATCAACCCCAAGCACGACATCACTGACAAGGTCATCAAGTCTCTCAACGCCACGGCTGGCAAATAAGCGCCCGCACCGAGAGAAATGGACTCGTGTTGTGCTGCTTCTTGGCGACATCGTTAAGGCTCTAGGCGGCAGCCTTCAAGGCAGTCCACAAACCCCCATTGAAAAACTGGCCCCGCTTGAAACCGCGGGCCCGGCTGACTTGAGTTTTCTCAGTCACCCCAAGTACCAAATGCACTTAACGCAATCTCTTGCGGCTTGTGTCATTGTCACGCCGCAATTCAAAGAATTGGCAATCACGCGCGGTGCTTGCATCGTGACCGAAGACCCCTATCACTACTTCGCCAAACTCACGCAATTTTGGAAAAAGCAAACCACACCTGCTGGGCGTGCCCGAATTCACCCCAGTGCTGTGGTCGACCCTGAGGCCCACATTGCCGACACAGCCATCATCGGCCCTCTGTGTGTGGTCGAGCGGGGTGCCAAGGTGGGCGCCCATTCTCAATTGAAATCGAGAGTGACTTTGGGTGAGGCTTGCGAAATTGGCGAGCGCTGCATTGTTCACTCAGGGGTCGTGATAGGTGCTGATGGGTTTGGCTTTGCCCCGCACCAAGGTACGTGGGAAAAAATTGAACAACTCGGCGCTGTGAAAATTGGCAACGATGTAGAGATTGGCGCCAACACATGCATCGACCGGGGCGCCTTGCAAGACACCCTCATTGAAGACGGCGTCAAACTAGACAACCTCATTCAAATCGGCCACAACGTGCACATTGGCAAACACACTGCCATGGCGGGTTGTGTGGGTGTGGCGGGCAGTGCGCGCATTGGCGCCCATTGCACGCTGGGTGGCGGGGCCATTGTTTTGGGACACCTCACTTTGGCAGATGGCGTGCATATTTCTGCGGCCACTGTTGTCACGCGTTCTATTTCACAAGCTGGCAATTACACAGGCCTGTTCCCCATCGACGACAATGCCACATGGGAAAAGAATGCCGCCAGCTTGAAGCAACTGCACAAGTTGCGCGATCGAATTAAATCCTTGGAGGCTCAACTCCTTCAGCCACCATTTCAGGACAACAAATCATGATGGACATCTACCAAATTCTCAAACAATTGCCACATCGTTTTCCAATTTTGTTGGTTGACCGCGTGCTTGAAATTGAAAAGGGTGTGCGCATCAAAGCCCTGAAAAATGTCTCCGTCAACGAGCCTTATTTCTCCGGACATTTTCCATCGCGCCCGGTCATGCCCGGCGTGTTGATGCTAGAGGCATTGGCGCAGGCGGCGGCATTGTTGGCTTTCGATACCATGGGCGAGACGCCCGACGAAAACACCGTGTATTACTTTGCAGGCATTGACGGTGCCAGGTTCAAGCGGCCAGTAGAGCCAGGCGATCAACTCATTTTGGAAGTTGAACTCGATCGCATGAAAGCAGGTGTTTTCAAGTTCAAGGCGCGCGCCAAAGTAGGCGAAGAAATTGCGGTGGAAGCCGAACTCATGTGCACCATGCGCAAAGTGGCTTAACAATCAAGACTATGACGACGCAGTCTCGTATTCACGCCACGGCCCTTGTTGATTCTGCTGCTCAGTTAGACAGCAGTGTCACGGTGGGGCCTTACACGGTCATTGGCCCTCATGTTCGCATTGATGCGGGAACCTCGGTGGGCAGCCACTGTGTCATTGAAGGCCACACCACCATTGGCAAAGACAACAAAATATTTCAGTTCAACTCTTTAGGTGCAGTGCCGCAAGATAAAAAATATGCCGGCGAGCCCTGTGAGTTGGTCATTGGCGAGCGCAACACCATCCGCGAGTTTTGTACGTTCAACATTGGCTCGCCTGGCGACACGGGTGTCACCCAGTTGGGCAACGACAACTGGATCATGGCCTACGTCCATTTGGCGCACGATTGCAAGGTGGGCAACCACACTATTTTTGCCAACAGTTCGCAACTGGCGGGCCATGTGCACGTAGACGACTGGGTTATTTTGGGCGGCTTCACGGTGGTCCATCAGTTCTGTCGTTTGGGTGCGCACAGTTTCACCGCCATGCATTCTTTGTTGTTTGCCGATTTACCGCCCTTTGTCATGGCCCAAGGTCAGCCAGCACAGCCAAGATCGATGAACTTTGAAGGCCTGAGAAGGCGCGGCTTCACGCCTGAAAGAATTTCAGCAGTCAAGGCCATGTACAAAAGCTTGTACCGTCAGCAACTCACACTGGCTCAGGCCCAAACTGAAATTGAGTTGCTGACGCAAAAGTACCCAGAAGCCAAGAGCGATGTCGACATGATGATCGGCTTCTTGCAAGGCACATCCCCAGACCGCGGCATTGTGAGATAAGTGGTGCAAGCGCCTGGCATATCTTCGCTGTCCAAAGCCCCTGATGGGGCTTTTTCCATGGCCATGGTGGCTGGTGAAACTTCAGGCGATTTGTTAGCAGGTTTAATGATGCAGGGCATTTGCGCGAAATGGCCCAAAGCCAATTTGTATGGCATTGGCGGGCCTCGCATGCAAGCCCAAGGCTTTAACGCGTTATGGCCTTCAGACAAATTGGCCGTGCGTGGTTATGTCGAGGTATTGCGGCACTACCGAGAAATTGTAGGCATTCGCAATCAACTCAAAGCACAATTGTTGGCCAAACCGCCCCAGGTTTTTGTGGGTGTAGACGCACCCGATTTCAACCTCGACTTGGAGCGCGACTTAAAGCAAGCTGGCATTCCGACTGTGCATTTTGTGTGTCCTTCTATTTGGGCCTGGCGCGCGGAGCGCATTGAGAAAATCAAACAAAGTGTGGACCATGTGTTGTGCATTTTCCCCTTTGAAACTGAATTGCTGCATGCTCACGGCATTTCAGCCACTTATGTAGGACACCCTTTGGCGCAAGCCATTCCCATGCATGTTGATACGCTCAAAGCGCGGCAAGAATTGAAGTTGGAAGCAGACAGGCCGGTGGTGGCATTGCTTCCGGGAAGTCGCGAATCAGAAATTACCTATTTGGCCGAACGGTTTTTGAAAACGGCCATGTTGCTAAGTCAGCAACAACCGAAATTGCAATTCGTGTTGCCCGCCATGCCTGCCATGCAATCGCGCATCGAACGCATTCGCGACAAGGTGGGCGCCACACATGTTCAAATTTTGAAGGGGCAATCGCATGCGGCATTGGCGGCTTGCGATGTCACACTCATTGCCAGTGGCACGGCCACACTCGAAGCGGCACTGTTTAAAAAGCCCATGGTCATTGCTTACAACATGAACTGGATCAGCTGGCAAATGATGAAGCGCAAAAAACTTCAGCCATGGGTGGGCCTGCCCAACATCTTGGCGCAAGAGTTTTGCGTGCCTGAACTTTTACAAGATCAAGCCACGCCAGAGAATATGGCTGTGGCTGTTTTGGATTGGTTGCGTTCTCCCGAGAAGGCCCAGGCCTTGGCCAGTCGTTTTGAAACCATGCACCAGTCCTTGCTGCGTGATACGCCCACATTGGCAGCCGATGCGATCCAAACGCTTGTTTACACCTGAACAGGTCAGCTTGGCCTGGGACACGCCTGGTTTGCTGGCGGGTGTGGATGAGGCTGGGCGAGGCCCGTTGGCCGGTCCGGTGGTGGCCGCTGCGGTCATCTTGGACGATCTCAAGCCGATCAAAGGTTTGGCAGACTCCAAAAAATTATCGGCCAAAACCCGCGAGCGTTTGTTCGACGAAATTCGTGCCAAGGCTTTGTGCTTTGCCATTGCAGAAGCCAGCGTAGAAGAAATCGATCGCTTGAATATTTTGCAAGCCACGATGTTGGCCATGCAAAGAGCCGTAGAAGCTTTGCGCTTAAAGCCCACGCTGGTCTATGTGGATGGCAACCGCTTGCCCATCTTGGATGTGCGCGCAGAGGCCATTGTGAAGGGCGATGAAAAAATTCAAGAAATTTCCGCTGCCTCTATTCTGGCCAAAGTACATCGCGATCGAATGTGCGATGAAATGCATCGGCAGTATCCGGCCTATGGGTTTGATGCTCACAAAGGTTATGGCACAGCGATTCACCTGAAGGCTTTGCAAACTTGGGGTGCCACACCGTTTCACCGTCAAACTTTTGCGCCAGTAACGCAGGCCATCTTGGCGGCCCAAAAATCATGAAACTGATCACCTCCAAAGACAATCCTCGGCTGAAAACCATTCGCCGTTTGGCCCAAGACTCGCAGGCGTATCGCAAGCTGGGGTGGGTCTGGTTGGAAGGCGACCATCTGTGCCGTGCTGCACTGGCGCGAGGCTTCAAGCCCGAATTGGCCATCTTCACAGAGTCCATTTGGCAAGCCTCAGAGTTTGAGTGGTCGCAATGTGCGAATGAAGTTTGGACGGTGCCTGATGATTTGTTTGCAGGTTTAAGTGCACTTGAATCTCCCGCCAAAATGGGTTTCTTGTTGACGCTGCCTGAGCCGCCTGAGTTAGACCCTCATGCCGCCACAGTGGTGTTAGACCGGCTTCAAGATGCTGGCAACGTAGGCGCCATTTTGCGCAGCGCTTCTGCTTTTGGTTTCAAGCAGGTGGTGGCCATTAAGGGCACGGCCGGCTTGTGGTCGACCAAAGTATTGCGTGCCGGTATGGGCGCGCATTTCGGCTTGCAATTGATTGAGTCAGCCAGTGCAGAGAATCTTCAATCTCTCAAGATGCCTTTGCTTGGCACTGACGTGCACGAGGGCCCGTATTTGCACGAATTGCTCAAACAGGGTGGGTTGACTCAGAAGTGTGCTTGGGTGATGGGGCATGAAGGGCAGGGCGTTTCAGCCGAAATCATGGCTCTGGTGACCCAAAAAATCAGAATTTCTCAACCAGGCGGTGAGGAATCTTTGAATGTGGCCACGGCTGCGGCCATTTGCCTTCACGCCAGTGCCACCTCAATGTGAAAGGCCGGCCACTGAAAAAATCAGTGACATGCGTCTCGGTCAAGCTGAGAGTCACGGCTATAATGAGAGGCTTTCCCGCATCAACCTGTACGCACCCGCTCACAACAAGCCATTTCCCTTCAAAAGCAGCCAAAAAGACAGCCTTCTAGGGTGAATCTTGAGCGTGCTGGGGCGTACCCGAACCATACCGGAGAACCCAGTGCTTTTGTCTCTTCAGGGAACCTTCCCCTCAGCCATTTTGGCGCTTGCAGACGGCACGGTCTTTGTCGGCAACTCGATCGGAGCCTCTGGCTCTACTGTTGGCGAGGTGGTGTTTAACACCTCCCTCACAGGCTATCAAGAAATCCTCACTGACCCTAGCTATTGTCAGCAGATCGTCACCCTCACTTACCCGCACATCGGCAACTATGGCGTCAACCCAGAGGATGTCGAGTCTGACAAAGTCCATGCTGCTGGCTTGATCATCAAAGATCTGCCCATGGTTGCCAGCAATTTCCGTTCAACAGAAACGCTTTCGGCTTACTTGTCACGCAGTGGCACAGTGGCCATTGCCAACATTGACACCCGCCAACTGACTCGCCTCTTAAGAAGCAAGGGCGCCCAAAACGGTGCCATTGTGGCCTTGGCTGCCGGCCAGGCGGTCACGCCCGAACTCAAAGCCAATGCTGTCAAAGCCGCGCAGTCTGCGCCTGCCATGGCCGGTTTGGATTTGGCCCAAAAAGTATCTGTCTCATCTTCCTATGCCTGGGCCGAGTCTGAGTGGCAACTGGGCAGTGGCTATGGCCAACAAACAGCACCTCGTTTTCATGTGGTGGCTTACGACTTTGGCGTGAAGAAAAACATCTTGCGCATGCTGGCCGAACGCGGCTGCAAAGTCACGGTGGTACCAGCCAAAACGCCCGCCGCCGAAGTGCTCAAGCACAAACCCAACGGCATCTTCTTGTCCAATGGCCCTGGCGATCCAGAGCCCTGCGATTACGCCATTCAAGCTGCACAAGAACTCATTGAAACCGGTATTCCCACATTTGGTATTTGCTTGGGTCACCAAATCATGGCCTTGGCCAGCGGTGCCAAAACTTTCAAAATGAAGTTTGGTCACCACGGTGCCAATCACCCGGTCAAAGACCTCGACTCAGGCCGCGTGTCCATCACCAGCCAAAACCACGGTTTTGCGGTGGATGAAAAAACCTTACCCGCCAACCTGCGCGCCACGCACGTGTCTTTGTTTGACGGCACCTTGCAAGGCTTGGCCCGTACTGACAAGCCTGCGTTTTGTTTCCAAGGTCACCCCGAGGCCTCTCCGGGCCCTCACGACATTGCCTATCTCTTTGATCGCTTCATCAACCTGATGGAGAAAAATTAAAATGCCAAAGCGCACCGACCTCAAAAGCATCCTCATCATTGGCGCTGGCCCCATCATCATTGGCCAGGCCTGTGAGTTCGATTACTCTGGCGTGCAAGCTTGTAAAGCTTTGCGCGAAGAGGGCTACAAAGTCATCTTGATCAACAGCAACCCCGCCACGATCATGACCGACCCTGCCACCGCAGACGTCACTTACATCGAACCCATCACTTGGCAAACGGTTGAAAAGATCATAGCCAAAGAACGCCCCGATGCCATCCTGCCCACCATGGGCGGCCAAACCGCGCTCAACTGCGCGCTCGATTTGTGGCACAACGGTGTACTCGACAAATACAAAGTCGAACTCATTGGCGCTACACCCGAAGCCATCGACAAAGCCGAAGACCGCTTGAAGTTCAAAGACGCCATGACCAAAATTGGTCTGGGTTCTGCGCGCTCGGGCATTGCCCACAGCATGGAAGACGCTTGGGATGTACAGCGCACTGTGGGCTTCCCCACAGTCATTCGTCCTAGCTTCACGCTGGGCGGCACGGGTGGCGGCATTGCCTACAACCCTGAAGAGTTTGAGACCATTTGCAAACGTGGTTTAGAAGCCTCTCCCACCAATGAATTGCTCATTGAAGAGTCATTGTTAGGTTGGAAAGAATACGAGATGGAAGTGGTGCGCGACAAGGCGGACAACTGCATCATCATCTGCTCTATCGAAAACTTAGACCCGATGGGCGTGCACACCGGCGACTCCATCACGGTAGCGCCTGCGCAAACCCTCACCGACAAAGAATACCAAATCATGCGCAATGCCAGCTTGGCTGTTTTGCGTGAAATTGGTGTCGACACGGGCGGCTCTAACGTGCAGTTCTCCATCAATCCCAAAGACGGCCGAATGGTCGTCATTGAAATGAACCCGCGTGTGTCACGTTCTTCAGCCTTGGCTTCCAAAGCCACGGGCTTCCCCATTGCCAAAGTGGCCGCCAAATTGGCTGTGGGTTACACGCTCGATGAACTGCGCAACGAAATTACGGGCGGAG
>CALCBL010000110.1 GCA_937897495.1 uncultured Burkholderiales bacterium | reverse complement strand
CCAGCATCCAATTCACCAGCGTCCTTGACTTCATGATCATGATGCCTTTGGGGCCTCAATTGACAGAGCTCTTTGGCATTTCTGCGAGTGAGTTTGGGTTCTTGGTGTCGGCCTACACCTTTTCGGCGGGCTTGTCAGGTCTTTTGGCTGCAACCTACATTGACCGCTTTGGCCGCAAGCGAATGATGCTCACCCTGTACCCCTTGTTTGGGGCGGCAGCATTGGCTTGCAGCTTCGCCCCCACCTTTGCGTGGCTCATGGTGGCGCGGGTGGCATCAGGATTTTTTGGTGGGGTCTTGATGGCTTTGTCTCAAACCATCGTGGCTGAAGTCATTCCGTTTGAGCGTCGGGGTCGAGCGATGGGCGTGGTCATGACATCCTTCTCCGTGGCCACGGTAGCGGGTGTGCCCTTGGCTCTTTTCTTAGCATCGCATTTCAATTGGCATGCGCCATTTTTGGCCATTGCGCTGATGGTCAGCGTGTGTGCTCTGGGTGCTGCCAAAACGCTGCCAAGTTTGAAGGGCCATCTGGCTGCGCACCCCGTTGGCGACTCAGCACCGAACATGTTGGCCAACCTGCGCTTGGTGTTGGTCGACCCCAATCACCTGAGAGCCTATGCCATGTCAGCGAGCATGGTGTTTGCGGGTTTTGCGGTGATTCCCTACATCGCGCTTTATTTGCAAGGCAATGCGGGTTTTAAGCCAGAGCAAATTCCTTATGTTTATTTGACCGGCGGAATTTGCACCTTGATTTCTGCGCGCTTGATTGGGCACTGGTCAGATCGCGCGGGCAAAGCCTATGCGTTTCGCCGCTTGGCCCTTCTGATGCCCTTGCCACTGCTGGCCATGACCTTGTCTGCAGACTTGCCCATGGTGGGCGTATTGCTGGTTTCGTCTGTGTTGTTTGTGGTGATGAGCGGCCGCATGATTCCTGGCATGGCCTTGATTGGCGCCGCAGCCGATCCTCGCAGGCGCGGCAGCTTCATGACCTTGAACTCTGCTGTTCAGTCACTTGCCATGGGCTTGGCTGCATTGGTGGGCGGGCAAATTTTGGGTCGCGATGGCAATGGGCATTTGACCCATTATTGGATAGCGGCTTTGCTGGGAGGGGGCGCCAGCCTTTTGAGCTTTGTGCTGGCCAGCAAGCTGAGGCTTCATGGGGAGGCTCAAGCTTGAAGAGTTGATGAAATGCTTCAAGATAGGAATTTATCAGCTTTTTTGCAAGAAAAGCGCAAGACTAGAGCAAATTAAAGTGTTTAAATAGCCAAGCTTGCTTTTCACGATAGGGGGGCGCATAGTGGATTCAGCCCACCCCCTATTTGGGGAGGTGGTTGTTTATCTTAGAGAGCAACAGGAGGCTTTTTTATGAATCTGACGATCAGTGGTCACCACCTCGAAGTTACCCCCGCACTCAGAAGCTATGTCACAGGCAAGCTAGACCGAATCACTCGGCATTTTGACCAAGTGGTGGATGTGAAAGTGTTGCTCACGGTTGAAAAACAAAAAGAGAAAGACAAACGTCAGCGAGCAGAGTGCAATATTCATGTCAAAGGCAATGATTTATTTGCAGAAAGTTCGCACCAAGACCTCTATGCGGCCGTCGATGACTTGGTCGATAAATTGGACCGCCAAGTGGTCAATCACAAAAATCGGATCATGGACCATCACCATATTGCGCCCAAGCGCATGATGTAAAAACCCTTTTTTTGAAGTCAAGAACGCCGCCGCACCCCTCGGGTGCGGTTTTTTTTGGGAGATTAGCTTTCGCAGGGTGCATAATCCGCCCTCGATATGAACAGACTTGCAGCCATTCTCCCTGTTGAACAAGTGCTGGTTGGCGTAGATGCCACCAGCAAGAAGCGCGCTTTTGAAGAGGCGGGTTTGTTGTTTGAAAGTTTGCATGGCCTGTCCAGAGCCTTGGTCACTGACAGTTTGTTTGCCAGGGAGCGTTTGGGCTCTACGGGCTTAGGTCATGGCGTGGCCATTCCACATGGCCGCATCAAGGGCTTGAAGTCTCCCATGGCGGCAGTGTTTCAATTGGCTCAAGCCATTGGCTTCGATGCGCCCGATGAGCAAGCTGTGAAGTTGCTCATTTTCTTGTTGGTGCCCGAAGCGGCCACCCAAAAGCACTTGGAAATTTTGTCTGAAATTGCTGAAATTTTGAGCAATGCCAGTACGCGCGACAACATGATCAGCAGCGCAACGGCTTCAAGCTTGCACGATCTGATCGACAAGTGGTTGCCTGCCAAGTGAGAATGCTGCTCTTAAGCCCATCAACGAATCGAGGTTGAGATGAAGCCCACCGCTGTCAGCGCAGATGCGCTGTTTGAAGACCACCGAGGCAAACTCAAGTGGCAGTGGATTGCGGGCTTAGGCGCCTCAGAGCGCCGATTTGATGAAGTCGCCGTTCGTGCCGCGCGCTCAGGTGCCGATTTGGTGGGCTATTTGAATTACATCCATCCTTACCGGGTTCAAATTTTGGGTGAACGCGAGGTGTCCTATCTGATGCGAGGCAGCGAAGAGGATTGCTTGAGGCGTGTTTCACGCATCGTCACCTTGGAGCCCCCTGTGTTGGTCTTGGCCGATGGCCAAACCGCGCCAGAGGCCTTGCTTCGAGTGTGTGAGGGCGCGCAAATCCCCATGTTCTCCACACCCGAGTCGTCGGCTTTTGTGATTGATGTGCTCAGGGCTTATTTGTCCAAACACTTTGCCGACCGCACCACCATGCACGGTGTGTTCATGGATATTTTGGGTTTGGGTGTCTTGATCACGGGCGAGTCAGGCCTCGGTAAGAGCGAGTTGGGCCTGGAGTTGATTTCCCGAGGCAATGGCTTGGTGGCCGATGACGCCGTTGATTTATTTCGCATCAACCAAACCACCATTGAGGCCCGTTGCCCGGAGTTACTGCAAAACTTGCTCGAGGTCCGCGGCATTGGCCTGCTCGACATTCGCGCTATTTTTGGTGAAACCGCTGTTCGTCGCAAAATGCGTTTGAAACTCATTGTGCACTTGGTGCGTCACGAGAACTTTGAGCGTGATTACGAACGCATTCCCACAGAGACGCTTACCCAAGATGTTCTGGGCATTCCGGTTCGCAAAGTGGTCATTCAGGTGGTGGCTGGCCGCAACATTGCGGTGCTGGTGGAGGCTGCCGTTCGCAACACCATTTTGCAAATGCGGGGCATTGACACCTACCAAGATTTCATGGCGGCCCAACGCGCGGCCATGGACTGAGTGAGCCTGACTTAGCCTGCAGACGGCTTAGGTTCGGTTGCGATGGGGGCAGGGGTTTTGGGTGCAGTGAGCGTACAAACTAAGCGCATGGTCGGCAATCACAAAGCCCTTGGACAAGGCCACATCGTGTTGCCTTTTTTCAATTTCGGCGTCGTAAAACTCTTCAACTTTGCCGCAGTCTAGGCACACCATGTGGTCATGGTGCTGCCCCTCGTTGAGCTCATACACTGCCTTGCCACTTTCAAAATGGTTTCGGCTTAAAAGCCCAGCCTGTTCAAACTGGGTGAGGACACGGTACACGGTGGCCAAACCGATATCGGCGTTGTCATTGAGCAGATGCTTGAAAACATCCTCGGCCGTCATGTGCCTTTGCACCCCTTTTTGAAAGATTTCCAAAATCTTTTGACGAGGGATGGTGGTTTTTAGCCCAGTGCTTTTGAGTTCGTCCATGTGTTTTCAGTTGCAAATGAATGAGAAGGGCTTTGGTCAAAGGGGCTTCGCCAGAGCCGAATGCTACCGCTACAATGACTCCATCATATGGTCTGCCAAGCATCCATGAAAAAACAAATTCTTATTTCTCTGCGCAACACGGTGTCCTTGGGCATGGCTGTGCCTTTTTTGCTGGCCCTTTTAAGCGCATGCAGTTTGCCCCGCCTCAATGTGGCCACAGATGCCGTTTTGTACATCCCTGAGGTGGTTCAAGGCAATTTTGTGTCGCGTGAGCAAAAAGAATTCCTCAAGCCAGGCATGTCACGCATGCAGGTGCGCGAAGTGTTGGGCACGCCCTTGGTTGCCAGCGTGTTTCACGAGCAGCGCTGGGATTACGTCTTCACCATTCGACGCCAAGGTGTGCCAGCGCAAAGCTTTAGCCTCAGTGCTTGGTTCAAAGGCGATGTGCTCGAGCGCGTCACAGGCGACGAGTTGCCTAGCGAAACTGAGTTCGTCACCAAATTGGTGGCCAAAAAATCCAGTACCAAAGTGCCAGAGTTAGAAGCCAAAGAAGAAGATTTGCGCAAATTCCCTGCACCCGTTCGCAAAGCCGACCCTGCCCCAGCGGCCTTGCCTTTGCCAAGTTCTTACCCTCCGCTTGAACCAGCCAAGCGCTGATGAATCACATGACACAAGTCGCTTCTTCACATTCAGTGCCCTTGCATGCTGTGGCTGTTGCGGGCGCATCTGGCCGCATGGGCCACATGCTCATTGAGGCCATTGCCAATGCCCCAGATTGCCGCCTCACGGGCGCGCTCGATTTGGCCAGCAGCACGGCTGTCGGTACCGATGCTGGCGCTGCCATGGGCAAAGCCAGTGGCGTCTTGGTCACCGGCGACCTGAAGCTTGGCTTGCAAAATTCCCAATACCTGATTGATTTCACACGGCCTGAAGGCACCTTGGCGCACTTGAAAATTTGCCAAGCCTTGGGCGTTAAGGCGGTCATCGGCACCACCGGTTTTTCCGATGCCGAGAAAAATGAAATCAAAGCCATCGCCAAAGACATCGCCATCGTCATGGCGCCCAACATGAGCGTGGGCGTCAATGTCACGCTCAAATTGCTTGAAATGGCGGCCAAAGCGCTGGCCACGGGTTATGACATTGAAATCATTGAGGCCCATCACCGCCACAAGGTAGACGCGCCATCGGGCACCGCTCTCAAAATGGGCGAGGTCATTGCCGATGCTTTAGGCAGAGATTTGAAAGACTGCGCCGTGTATGCCCGAGAAGGTGTCACGGGCGAGCGTGACCCTTCCAGCATTGGCTTTGCCACCATCCGCGGCGGCGACATTGTGGGCGACCACACCGTCTTGTTTGCGGGTACTGGCGAACGCATTGAAGTCACGCACAAGTCTTCCAGCCGGGCGACCTATGCACAAGGCAGTTTGCGGGCTGTCCGATTTTTAGCAGACCAAAAAACGGGCCTCTTCGACATGTTCGATGTGCTGTCCTTGAGATAAAGCCACAGCCCATGAATTTATTGACCTTTTGGGCAGAAGGTGACTGGGTCACCCGCTTTGTGGCAGTGGCTTTGTTGGCCATGTCGGTCAGTACGTGGGTGGTCATTTTTTGGAAACTCAATTTGCTGCGCCGCGTGAAATCAGACGTGCCCCAAAGCACGGCTGCTTTTTGGCAAGCCGCCCAATTCGATGAGGCCCATGCCCGCGTTGCGCAATTTGACCGCGATCAATCGGTCACACCACTTTTAGAGGCCACCTTGTTGCCTTTGGGCGGCACTTTGGCGGCCGCTGGCGAACGCGAGCATCAACTCACCCGTGTTCTGCGCGACAGTTTGCAAGCTACAGTCAACAGGCTGCAATGGGGGCAATTGCTGTTGGCCACGGTGGGCGCAATCTCACCCTTTGTGGGTTTGCTAGGCACAGTGTGGGGCATTTTCAACGCCCTGAGCGGTATGGCTGAGGTGGGCCAAATTACCCTCGACCGAGTGGCCGGCCCCGTAGGCGAAGCTTTGGTCATGACCGCTGCTGGCTTGGCAGTGGCCATTCCTGCGGTTTTGGCCTACAACGTGTTGGGCCGCACGGTGGCGCAAATTGAAATTGAGCTAGAGGGTTTTGCACAAGACCTGATGAACTTGCTCACCGGTCGACACAACTAACAGGCCAGAAGGCAAAGCCATGGCATTTGGTCGATTCCCTCGCGCAGCGCTTGCCAAACCCTTCAGTGACATCAACGTCACGCCATTGGTGGACGTGATGCTGGTGTTGTTGGTTATTTTCATTCTCACGGCCCCCCTTCTGACCAGCGCCATTCGGCTGGATTTGCCTCAATCCAAAGCCGCTCAAGCGGGGGAAGCACCCGAGGCCCTGAGCCTCAGCCTGAAAGCATCTGGCGAACTTTTCATCAATGACAAGCCCGTCACGTTGGCGGCCTTGCCAACTGAGCTTGTGCAATTGGCAAATCAAAAGCCCAATTTGGAAGTTCAACTTCGGGTCGATCAGGCAGTGCCTTATGGTCAAGTGCTTGAGCTCATGGGACTGGCTCAGCAGGCTGGCTTAAGCCGGATTGGCTTTGTGACGGCACCCGGAACGGATGCCCAAAGGGACGGTCAAAGGGACACTCAAAAGGCTGCCACGCGCTGATCTTTTGCAATGCAGGCGCCCTTTGCGGGCCAATCAGGGCTCAGGGCATCGTGTAGAGGAATTTCACCTCGCCAAACACCTACAATTTGCACCATGCAAGACAAGTACAACCACCTCGAAGTTGAGCCCGCGGCGCAAAGCCAGTGGAATGCGCGCGACGCCTACCGCGTGACAGAAGACGCCCGTAAAAAGAAGTTTTACGCCTGCTCCATGCTGCCCTACCCCAGCGGCAAGCTGCACATGGGCCACGTGCGCAACTACACCATCAACGACATGCTCACGCGCTATTTGCGCATGAACGGCTACAACGTGCTCATGCCCATGGGCTGGGATGCGTTTGGTTTGCCTGCCGAAAATGCCGCGCTTAAAAATGGTGTGCCACCCGCCAAGTGGACCTACGAAAACATCGCTTACATGAAGAAGCAGATGCAGGCCATGGGCTTGGCCATCGACTGGAGCCGCGAAGTGGCCACCTGTGATGCCAGCTACTACAAGTGGAACCAGTGGTTGTTTTTGAAGATGCTCGAGAAGGGCGTGGCCTATCGCAAAACACAGGTCGTCAATTGGGACCCGGTTGACCAAACGGTGTTGGCCAACGAACAAGTGATCGACGGCAAAGGCTGGCGCACAGGTGCGGTGGTTGAGAAGCGCGAAATTCCTGGCTACTATTTAAAGATCACCGATTACGCCGAAGAGCTTCTCGACTTTGTCACTGGCGACAAGTTGCCCGGTTGGCCCGACCGCGTGAAGCTCATGCAAGAAAACTGGATTGGCAAATCCACGGGTGTGCGCTTTGCGTTTCCGCACGACATTCGCGGTGCAGACGGTCAGCTCATTCAAGACGGCAAGATGTATGTGTTCACCACACGGCCTGACACCATCATGGGTGTTACGTTCTGTGCGGTGGCAGCCGAGCACCCCTTGGCGGCACATGCAGCACTCACGCAACCAGCATTGGCCACGTTCATCGAGACTTGCCAAAAAGGCGGCACCACCGAAGCCGAATTGGCCGTCAAAGAAAAAGAGGGCATGCCCACGGGCTTGTTCGTTTCGCACCCGCTCACAGGCAAACCTGTTGAAGTGTGGGTGGGCAACTATGTGCTCATGAGCTACGGCGATGGCGCCGTCATGGGCGTGCCTGCGCATGACGAGCGCGATTTTGAATTCGCTTTGAAATACAAGCTTCCCATTCAACAAGTGGTGGCCGCCAAAGGCGTGGCCTTCAGCCATACCGAATGGCACGACGGCTTTGGCGACAAGGCGAACGGCGTGTTGGTCAACTCTGGCCAATACGATGGCTTGAATTTCAAAGATGCTTTAGAAGCTGTGGCCGCCGACTTGGTTGCCAAAGGCCTGGGCGAGAAGAAAACCACTTGGCGTCTGCGTGACTGGGGTGTCAGTCGTCAGCGCTACTGGGGCACACCCATCCCCATCATTCATTGCGATGAACACGGCGCGGTGCCCGTGCCCGAAAAAGATTTGCCGGTGGTTTTGCCGCTTGATTGCATTCCCGATGGCTCAGGCAATCCGCTGAACAAACACGAAGGCTTTCATGCCGGCGTGGTGTGCCCCGTGTGCGGTCAACCATCGCGCCGTGAGACCGACACCATGGACACGTTTGTCGATTCGTCTTGGTACTTCATGCGCTATTGCGATCCGACCAACGCCGACA
>CALCBL010000109.1 GCA_937897495.1 uncultured Burkholderiales bacterium | reverse complement strand
GTGATTGAAGGCCCGCTCATGGACGGTATGAATGTGGTGGGCGATTTGTTTGGTCAAGGCAAGATGTTCTTGCCGCAAGTGGTCAAGTCTGCGCGCGTCATGAAGCAAGCCGTGGCGCACTTGGTACCTTACATTGAAGAAGAAAAGCGCCAGCAAGAAGCAGCCGGTCAGGATGTGAAATCTAAAGGCAAAATTGTGATCGCCACCGTCAAAGGCGACGTGCACGACATCGGCAAAAACATTGTGACCGTGGTGCTTCAGTGCAACAACTTTGACGTGGTCAACATGGGCGTGATGGTGCCGTGTCACGAAATTTTGGCCAAGGCCAAAGAAGAAAACGCCGACATCATTGGCTTGTCAGGGCTGATTACACCCAGCTTGGAAGAGATGCAGTACGTGGCCAGCGAAATGCAAAAAGATGCGCACTTCCGTTTGCGCAAAATGCCTTTGCTGATTGGGGGCGCCACCACCAGCCGTGTGCATACCGCTGTCAAAATTGCACCGCACTACGAAGGCCCGGTGGTCTATGTGCCCGATGCCTCCCGCAGTGTGAGTGTGGCGCAAGGCCTGTTGTCTGACCACGCCGCCACTTACGTGAACGAGCTCAATGCCGATTACGCCAAAGTGCGTGAGATGCATGCCAACAAAAAACAAACGCCCATGTGGCCACTGGCCAAAGCGCGTGGCAACAAAGCGGCGGTTGATTGGACTGCCTTCAAAACACCCGCACCTAAATTCATTGGTCGCCGTGTTTTCAAGAATTTCGATTTGGCCGAACTGGCGCGCTACATCGATTGGGGTCCTTTCTTTCAAACTTGGGATTTGGCCGGCCCTTACCCCGCCATCTTGAAAGACGAAGTAGTAGGCGTTGAAGCGCAAAAAGTTTTCAACGATGCTCAGAAGATGTTGCAAAAAATCATTGAAGGCCGATGGATCACGGCGCATGGTGTGATGGGCTTGTACCCTGCCAACAGCGTCAACCACGATGACATTGCTTTGTATGCCGATGAGGCGCGTGAAACTGCTGTGCTCACATGGCATGGCCTGCGCCAACAAACAGAAAAACAAACCGGCAAACCCAGCCGCTGCTTGGCAGATTTTGTGGCGCCACATCTGGATGCAAAAGGCAAACCCACTCAGTTAAAAGACTACGTGGGTGTGTTTGCTGTCACGGCCGGCATCGGCGTAGAAAAGCGCGAACAAGCTTTTGAGGCTGCGCACGACGATTACAGCGCCATCATGCTCAAAGCCTTGGCCGACCGATTTGCAGAAGCTTTTGCTGAATGCATGCACGAGCGTGTGCGCAAAGATTTGTGGGGCTACGCCGCGCATGAGAAAGCCGGGTTGGAAGAATTGATTGCCGAAAAATACCAAGGTATCAGGCCCGCACCAGGCTATCCCGCATGCCCTGATCACTCTGTGAAAAAACAAATGTTCGAACTACTGCAGTGCAAGGAGATTGGCATGAACCTCACAAGCAGTTTAGCCATGACACCGGCGGCCAGTGTGTCAGGTTTTTACCTGAGCCACCCCGAAAGTCAGTACTTCAACGTGGGCAAAGTGGGAGAAGATCAAGTGCAAGATTTGGCCAAGCGCCAGAACTTGAAAGTGGCCGATATTCAGCGATTGTTGGCGCCTAATTTGTGAGCGCTGATTTGCGCCCACCACAAACAAGCCACGCCTAAAACGCCCAGCCCTAAAAGCCAGCGCAGGCCATGCGTGTAGCCCACCTCGGGCGTCCACATCAAACCTAAAGCCCAAGGTGCTGCAGCACGGCCCAAAGCCAGTGGCACACCCAATACACCATTGAGTTGTCCTACATGGTCGCGGCTGACATATTGCGCCATGGCGGTGCCTTTCACAATGGTGTTCAGGCCATTGCCCAAACCATAGAACAAGACAAACATCAAGGCGGCCCAAGGCTCCAAGCCACCCACCACTAAAAACAACAATCCCAAAGGCACCAAACAAGGAATCCATTTGTTGGCCGCATGAACATCTAAATGTTTTTCAAAGACAAACAACAAGAGCCGCCCCAACACTTGAATGACGCCAATGGAGGCCGGAATGGCAATGACCCAGGCGGGTGACAAATGCGCTTCTTCCAACAAACTCACCATGTGCGCGGGCAGTGCAGAGCTGACGCTTAAGGTTGTCAACATGAAGCCGGCAAGCAACCAAAAAGGCGCACGTTTGAAGTGAACCTTGATGGCCTCAGGTGGTGCTTGTTCGTGTTGTAAATCAGAAGAGGAAGTCGGCTGAATTGCTGTTTCAGCAGCATGACCCAAGTCAATCCTTTTCGTGGCGCCGCGCAGCAGCCAAGCGTGCAATGGCCAACAGATCAGCCATTGAAGGAGTGCCAAAACCCACAGGGCATGGCGCCAACCCAACTCTTGAATCAGCCAAGACGACAGCGGAAAGAACACTGTACTGGCCAGCCCACCTAAAAACGTCATGATGATGATGGCGCGCCTGAAATCGTTTGGAAATCTGCGGGTGACGATGGCAAAAACAGGGGCATAGAGTGTGGCCGACATGCCGATACCCAAAGCCAGCCATACGCCATAAAACCCAGCCAATGAGTCGATGAAGCTGTGGGCAAACAAACAAGCACCGACCCAGACAGAGCCCCAGGTCATGACACGGCGTTCGTGGCCGCGATCAATCAGCCAACCGATGGGATACGCCATCAGCCCATCGGCCAACAAAGCCAAGCTAAACCCCAAAGAGGATTCGGCGCGACTGAAACCCAACTCGCGCTCAACAGGTCCCATGACCAAAGAGAAGGTGTAAAACACGCTTCCCCAAGTAATGAGTTGTGGCCAAGACAGCCATACCGCAAACGGGCCGAGTGCGGTGGTTTGCTTGCTGATTTGGGTGGGGTCCCAATAGGGCCGATATCTGCTCATGGCTCTATTATCAGTGTCCCGCAACGGGCCGTCTGTATTGCACGGCCTCTGCGATGTGTGGCTTTTCGATGTGGGTACTTTGGGCCAAATCAGCAATCGTTCTGGCAATTTTTAAAACGCGGTGTGAACTGCGACCACTCCATCCCAAATGGGATGCAACTTGGGTGATGTAAGCCAAGGCATCTTGCTCCAAGGCGGCGTGCTTGTCTAAGGCAGCGCCACTCAAAGCATGGTTGCTGCAGCCTTGCCTTTGAGTCGCTAACAAGCGTGCGTGATGACAGCGCTTTTTAAGCGCGGCCGTGCTTTCACCCGCGGGCGAGTTAATGAGCAATGCGGCGCTCTGGCTGGGCACCTCGATGTGCAAATCAATGCGGTCTAACAGCGGGCCACTGACTTTGCTGCTGTAGCGGTGCACTTGGTCGGGCGTGCAACGACACACAGGGCCGCTTTGGCCAGGACTTCTAGCGTGACCGGCATAGCCACAGGGGCAGGGGTTCATGGCGGCAATCAATTGAAACCGAGCTGGAAACTCTGCGCTCTGTGAAGAGCGCGAGATGGTGACGCAGCCCGACTCCATGGGCTCGCGCAATGCCTCCAAGGCTGCTCGGGGAAACTCTGGCAGCTCGTCTAAAAATAAAACACCATGGTGGGCCAAAGAAATTTCGCCCGGCCTTGGCGGTGATCCACCACCCACCAAGGCCACGGCACTGGCAGAGTGGTGCGGCTGGCGAGTTGCTCTCACCAACCATTGCGACAGTTGAAACCGACCCGCCAAGCTGGCCACAGAAGCGGCCTCTAAAGCTTCTTGAACGCTAAGCGGTGGTAACAGGCCAGCAAATCTAAGTGCCAACATGGACTTGCCCGAACCCGGGGGGCCCACCATGAGAAGGCTGTGTCCGCCCGCCGCTGCAATTTCAAGCGCTCTTTTGGCGCCAGCTTGGCCTTTCACATCCGCCAAGTCTGGATAGGAAGTAGGGTCATCCCAATGTGGGCCTGGGGTGTGACTCATTCGCGCCCATCCATCCGGGTTGCTGGGCGTCGCTTGCGAAGCGCTTGCACCTGCCAAACAAAATTGATCTGCCACATCGCGCAAATGACGGGCTCTGTAAACCCTCGCATCGGGGACCAGCGCGGCTTCTTCAGCACTTCCGGGTGGCAATACCAAGGCGTGTGCTTTGACCTGTTGGTACAAAGCCAAGCCCATGACCAAAGCACCCCGGACCGGCCGCAAGGCCCCAGACAAGGACAACTCTCCAGCAAATTCGTAGTCTTTGAAGCGTGTGCCATCGATCTGACCGCTGGCCGCCAAAATGCCCAAAGCAATTGGCAAATCAAATCGGCCAGAGTCTTTGGGCAAGTCCGCGGGCGCCAAGTTGACCGTGATGCGCTGATTGCTAGGGAACTCAAAACCAGAGTTTTGAAGCGCAGACCGAACCCGCTCCCGAGCCTCCTTGACTTCGACATCTGCCAGGCCGACCAAGGTAAAGCTGGGCAGACCATTGGCCAGATGCACCTCGACCGTGACGGAAGGCGCTTGAAGGCCCAGCAATGCCCGGCTTTGCACCAAAGATAAACGCATACTTGCTCCGCGCACCAAACGGGTGCAATATCTGTAAGACTTTTTATAAACCAGTCCTAGGGGGGTGCAACTGGCATTGGAACACCGCTGCCCTCAAAAAAACCATTTCAGAGCGATGACAATGACTTGCACTGATGCAGTGCAGCATTGGCATGCTAAATGCTTAAAACCCAAGTCTTATTCAAATTCAACAGGAGCTTCTCATGAAAAAAATCGCAACCCCCCTGATGTTGGCCATGTCTTTGGCCATGGCTGGCAATGCCTTTGCGCAAGCAGCACCTGCAGCGCCAGAATCCACTTTGTCTTTCAATGTGGGTGGTGTGAATGAATACCGTTACCGCGGCATTTCACAAAGCCGTTTAGACCCTGCTTTGAGTGGCGGTGCAGATTACGCCGATAAGAGCGGCGTCTATGTGGGCGTTTGGGGCTCTAGCATCAAGTGGATCAAGGACGCTGGCGGCAAGTCCAATACCGAAGTTGATTACTACGCTGGCTATAAATTCACAGTGGGTGACGTGGGCTATGACATTGGCTTCCTGCACTATGACTATTCTGGCAACGCCCTCAAGCCTAGCGCCAACACCAATGAGTTGTACGGTGCTATTACCTTGGGCCCCTCCACCTTGAAATACTCACAAAGCACAGGCAACTTGTTTGGCTTTGCCAACAGCAAGGGCAGCTCTTACGTTGACCTCACCGCCACATACGACTTGGGTGATGGCTATTCGTTCACACCGCACATCGGTTATCAAAGTGTGAAGGGCGCTGGTAACGGCATTTATTCCTACACAGACACTGCGCTGACTTTGGGCAAAGACTTGGGCAATGGTTTGGCTGCATCTGCCGCCATCATTGGCACCAACGCCAAAACGGGCTCTTACGTTTACAGCGCCGGTAAAACTGTGACGCAACTGGGCAAGTCAGGCTTGGTTGTTGGTCTGAAGTACAGCTTCTAATTTTTTGCATTACCAAGGAACCATCATGAAACTGGTGACCGCCATCATTAAACCCTTCAAGCTCGATGAAGTGCGTGAAGCACTCTCAGCCATCGGCGTCCAAGGCATTACTGTGACCGAAGTCAAAGGCTTTGGTCGTCAAAAAGGACACACCGAGTTGTATCGGGGTGCTGAGTATGTGGTTGATTTCTTGCCTAAGGTCAAGATTGAAGCCGCTGTGTCAACCGACCAAGTTGAGCGAGTGATTGAAGCCATTGAAGCTGGCGCACGCACCGGCAAAATTGGCGACGGCAAAGTGTTTGTGTACGACTTGGAACAAGTTGTCCGCATTCGCACCGGCGAAACTGGGGCTGAAGCCCTTTGATGTCCCAGAAAGAGAGATTTGTATGAAAAAATTATTTGCCTCCCTCGCGTTGGGATTGACCTTGTGTTTTGGCAGTGCTGCATTTGCACAAACCGCGCCAGCAGCAGATGCCAAAGTAGAAGCCAAAGCTGAAGCAGCCGCACCAGCCACGGCCCCAGCAGCAGCGCCCGCTGCGGCTGAAGCGGCCCCCGCACTTGTTCCCAACAAAGGCGACACCGCTTGGATGATGGTTTCAACCATCTTGGTCATCATGATGGTGGTACCTGGCTTAGCCTTGTTCTACGGCGGCTTGGTTCGCAGCAAGAACATGTTGTCTGTGCTGATGCAAGTGATGGTGACCTTCTCCTTGGTCACGGTCTTGTGGTTCATCTACGGTT